>CAMCPC010000072.1 GCA_945876665.1 uncultured Oscillospiraceae bacterium | reverse complement strand
TTTTTTGCGTTTTTGGTTATCACGGTATTTTTCTATCACTAAACCGCATATATAGTTGACTACTATAGAAACTATCATTATTAAAATAAAAACCGGCTCGCCCCAGCCGTAGAATACCATGTTCGCAAGCAGCAAAAATCCGTTGCGGAATCTGCGCGGCAAAACATAGTACACGGCAAGCACGAGCGGCAAAAATACAAACAAAAATAACAGGCTGGAAAAGTACAAGCCCTTTCACCCTTTCAAATCATTATTTAGTATATTTTTCGATTATGCTCTTTGCAGCTGTGGAATCCTCGCTTACGCACACGATAACGTAATCGCCGCTGACCGTTACAACGCAGTCGTCAAGCTTTGGTACTTCGTCAGGACGATAGCTTGAATAGCTGTCCTTCTGAGCGTCAATATGCTGCTCCACCTGCTCTTTTACGTTTTCCACATTTGATGCCTTAAACACTGCAACCTCGTCAACTACAGCCTTTGTTCCCGCATATGCGGCACATTCCTCCACGTCGTTGGCTTCAATTCCGTAACGCTTTTCGGTTATGTCTGATGAAACCTCAGTAAGCTGTTCAGCAAACTTTCCTTCAGAAGCAAGGCTCGACGCAAGCTCATGCACATCTATTGTCTTTGCTCCGCATGAAGCAAGAACGACTGCCATTGTAATTGATAATACTGCTAAAATCTTCTTTTTCATAATCTTTTATTCCCCTTAAATTATAAATTATTATTCTGTATATACAGTAAGCATTTTTTGTAGTATTCTTTTCCAAAATGCACTCCGTCACTGGCGGCATCTTCCGGAAGTGTGCCGTCATCGGCAACAACCGCACTATGAATATCCGCATACACTACTCCTTTGTCAGCTGCAAGCTGCTCTATAAGCTTGTTGAATTTCAGAATCTGCTCATTGTTAGTGCTGTCTATGTTTTTGTCAGATACTGTTTTGCTGACAGGTGTTATGGCAAACAGATAAATCCTGCTGTCCGGTTGATATTCCTTAGCCTTATCTACAAGAGCACCGTACTGCTGAACAAAAATGTCAGGGTTAGCCCACCCCAATTCATTCTCGCCAAACATCATAAATACTTTGCTGTACTTCTTATCACTATTGAGTTCATCAATAACGGGAACTGTTCCCATATCTGTACTCTTTGTCATCGCATCATTGACATTAAGTCCTATCTTTGCGAAATAATCCGCTCCGTCAATCATATCATATACAACCATTCCGTCTATAAATGAATTGCCAAGGAATGCGGAGTTTGCAAAATAGCTTTGGTCAATTTCCGTCGCATTACGAACCGCTTGCGTAGGCTCCGGAGTTGCCTGTGCGGCTATTTCCTCCTGTCTTTTCCTCTCGGCTCTTTCCGATATTGATGACACACAGCCTTTTACACTAAAAATTACAATTAAAATAATAACTATTACACCTGCTGCAAATATAATTCTGTGAAAAAAAATCTTTCTTTTCCTGTTTTCCTGTTCATGCTTTTGACGTATAACTTCAAGACGTTCCTTTTGATTCAAAATACTCTCCCCTAAAATTAAAATTCCCTCAAAAAAAGGCACATGAGGCGCCTTTTGTATTATAACTATTGCACATTAAATAGTATCACTCTTTATGATTTTAGTCAATAGGTAATTTGTCATAAAAAATACAATTTAGTCGAATTTATGACGTATCACATGCAACAAAATTCTGAAATATATTTTTCTGTAACTCTTTTTGTACATATGTTCAAAAACTTTATGCTTGACATTAAAATTATCTTTCGGAATATCCTCCATGAATATGTCTGTAATCTCCTTAATTCTCGCAAGTCGTTTTTTCCGCGTCATTTTCAGATTCGGATTAAACAAAAAGCAAAAACTGCCAAAGGTTTTATGAAAATAATCCTCGAAAATTCTGTTTCTTACCGCGATATTATCCTCATTCCACGCGCATACAATATCTCTCATATACATAGTGGATTCACGCGCCGTATCAAAAATATCAAAGCGATACTTATCCCAAAATCTTTTATAAGAATTAACCGTATAACGGCACAGCACATCACCCGTAATATAAAAGCTGTCAATATAATTCACATAGCGCGCCACGAATACATCGTCTTCACTCTTGCGGAGATTTGGGAACTGAATATTGTGCTTACGGATAATATCCATTTTAAACAGCTTATACCATGCCGCGCCCTGTATTCCCTTTTCGCCGTACATGAAAAGCTGGTCATAGTAGTCACCGCGTGTTTCGTCGCCTGTACGCTTCAAGCCGTCAACCTTTTTTATTGTGCGGAACACATTTTTACCGTCATACATGGAAAAGCTGCACGCAACAAGGTCTGTGTTTTCCCTTTCCATTGCGTTTACAAACGTTTCAATGGCATTCCTTTCAAGATAATCGTCCATATCAAAGAAATACACATAGTCACCCGTTGCCTTTCTCAATGCAAGATTACGCGCTGCGGCAGGACCTTCGTTATTCTTGCTGAACACCGCAATTCTTCTGTCCTTATCCGCCTCGGCAAGACATTTGAAATAGCTCTTGTCCTTTGAGCCGTCATCTATTATTATGATTTCAAGGTTTTCATAGGTCTGCTCCGTTATACATTTCACTCCGTCTTCAACGTAATTCTCCATGTTGTATACGGGTATTATTATAGTTACTTTTTTCATATCAACCTCTGTCACATATTTCTTTTATCGCATCAAAATTACGCTTACAGTTATTCTTATCCCTCAGTGTGAAAAAGCTGTTTATCCTGTCAAGATATTCACTGTCTGTTTCCGCATTATTTTCAAGTATTCTTTCAAGCTCACAAAGCAGCGCGTTCTCGTTATAAACCACCTTACCAAAAGCGTCAGTCTTATAACTGAAATATCCCTCACTGTAGTGTCCCTTACGAAAATCCGCCTCATCAAACTGATAGAATATCATCGGCTTTTCCATATAACCGTAATCAAAGAACACGCTCGAAAAGTCCGTTATAAGCACATCTGAATTTATAAGCAGACTTTGAACCGTACAGTCCCTGAATGACATTATTTTCACTCTGCCCTCCGCGCTGAAACAGTCTATGAATTTCTGCATTTCAATATGAGGATAGAACAATAGCTCATAATCGTATTTGTCAAGAATGGCTTTCAAGCGGTCACTTTTAAGCAATCCTTCAAAGGTTTTATAATACTCGCTTTCCGTAAAAGTCCTTTTGTCCGCTCCGCTAAGGTTATATCGCCATGTGGGCATAACGAGTATCTTTTTTGACGGAGCTTCAATCTTGTATAAATCATCATATCTGCACAATCCGAGCAGTCTTACAACACCATCAGGATAGCCGTAAAAATTATTTATATAATCGTATTCGGGTTTTGCCGAGCATACAAACAAATCTATATTCACATTATCATGGTAAAGATATGTGAGGTTGTCTTTTATTATGCCGTGCTGAAGGAAAATCTTTTTACCCTTTACAAGGCCTATTTTATCCGCTCTTACGAAAAAGTCTATATAGGGCGTGTAACCCATTATGTGCGTACTGATTTTAACCTCTGACGTAATCAGAGAAATAAAATGCTCCAAGCTGCCGTAGTTAATAAGTCTGCCAAGCTTTTCAACTCTTTCTCTATCGGGTGAATCCTTGCTTATGGCATATGCAATATTTATTTCCGGATGACTTTTCGTTATGTACTTGAACAGATAATAGCCGTTATCACGCGCGTCAATGCCGCGCTCCGATATAAGCCACAGATTTTTGTACTTCGTTTTGTTCTTCACAAACGGAGCGATAACCGCAGCCGCGCAGTATTTTACAGCGCAGGAAATATATCTGACTGACTTTTTTATAAAAAGCTGCACATTCATTTATATTCCCTCCCTTAATGCTTATACATTTATTATAGCAGACTATTTCTTAATTTTCAACACAAAAATGAGCGTTCCGAAGAACGCTCATAAAATTATTTAGTTTCAAGAATCTTATCAATACTTGCAAGCTTTACACAGGTCACAAACACTTCACACGCCTGTTTCAGTTCCTCTGTTGAAGGATATGTCGGCGCTATACGGATATTTGAATCGTGTGGGTCCTTGCCGTAAGGGTATGTCGCGCCCGCAGGTGTCATAACCACACCCGCTTCCTTACACATTGCGACAACCTTCTTAGCGCAGCCGTCCATTGTGTCAAACCCGATAAAATAGCCGCCGTTTGGCTTTGTCCATGTTGCTATATCAAGGTTGCCAAGCTCTCTGTCAAGAGTGTCAAGCACAGCCTCAAACTTCGGTCTGATAATTGCAGCATGCTTTTTCATATGCTCAAGCATACCGTTGAAATCACCAAAGAAACGCGCATGTCTAAGCTGATTCAATTTGTCATGTCCGATTGTCTGAACCTTCATCTGATTCTTTATAAAGTCAAGGTTAGCCTTTGACGCCGAAATTGCAGCTATACCCGAACCCGGGAATGTAACCTTTGAGGTTGAACAGAACTTGAATACCATATCGGGATTCCCTGCCTTTTCACATTCCTCAAGAATTTCAAGAATATGATCCTGATGATCCTCATATAAATGATGTATGCAGTATGCGTTGTCCCAGTAAATTCTGAAATCCTCCGCCGCCGGCTTCAGATTCGCAAAACGTCTTACAGTTTCATCAGAATATGTGATACCTGACGGGTTTGAATACTTAGGCACGCACCAGATACCCTTTATTGCCGCGTCCTTTGACACTAAATCCTCTACCATGTCCATGTCGGGGCCTTCGCTTGTCATAGGAATATTAATCATTTCTATGCCGAAAAATTCTGTTATTGCAAAATGTCTGTCGTAACCGGGTACAGGGCACAAAAACTTTACCTTGTCAAGCTTTGCCCATGGAGTTGAACCCATAACGCCGTGAGTCATTGAACGCGCAACAGTGTCATACATAACGTTCAGGCTTGAGTTACCGTATATTATAATGTTGTCCACAGGACATTCTATCATAGCGCTAAGAAGTCTTTTTGCCTCAATAATACCGTCCAGTACGCCGTAATTGCGGCAGTCAACACCCTGCTCGCCCACAAGCTCATGTGTTCTCGAAAGCGTGTCAATCATTTCCATAGAAATATCAAGCTGTTCGGTGTTCGGCTTACCTCTTGACATATCAAGATTCAATCCCATTGCCTTTAATTCGTCATATTTTGCAGCGACTTCTTCGCGTGCTTTCAGTAATTCTTCCTTAGTCATTTCTTTGTATGACATCGAAAACCCTCCTTATAATCAATCCACTTTTCCTTATAGTATATCACAGCAGAGCAAATCAGTCAATCCGAAAAATTTACAAAACGCATTTTTATTATGCCTTTTTATCTGTTATTTTACAATAAATCTGTATTCTGTTGTGAAATTGTATTCCTCGTCCTTTTTCAGAATCGGTGACGGATAGTGACTATGCGCCATTGCGTTAGGGAAATACTGCGTTTCAAGACAGAATGCCTGATGTATATTATACCTCTCGCCCCCCTTATATATACCCTCGGGAAGTGCGTTGGAGGTATAAAGCTGCATTGCAGGCTTGTCTGTGTATACTTCCATTGTTATACCGTTTTCAAGGCATTTTGCAGCAGCCGCTTTTCTGTAGCCTCTGCCTGCTATTGCAAAGTTATGGTCATAGCCTCCGAACATTTCTATCTGCTCAAAGTCGGAATTTATGTCCTGTCCTATAGGCTTCGGCGCTCTGAAATCAAACGGAGTTCCCATTACCGACAGTACCTCACCCGTCGGCATACACTCGTTGTCGTTAGGCGTATAGAAACCCGAATTTATCTGTAAAATCTGATTGTCAATTGTTCCGCTTGCGTGTCCTGCGAGGTTGAAATATGAATGATTTGTCATATTGACAACAGTGTCCTTGTCCGAAACTGCCTTGTAATTAATTTTAAGAGCATTTTCCTTTGTCAGCGTGTATGTAACCGTTACGTCAAGCTTTCCGGGGAAACCCTCTTCGCCGTCCTTTGACACAATTGAAAGCTCAAGTGACGGCTCTGCTGCGTCCTTTTCCTTTGTGCTCCATACCTTTTGATCAAAGCCGACATTTCCGCCGTGCAGGCTGTTATGTCCCTCGTTTATGCCTACGCTGTATTTTTCGCCGCCCAGCTCAAACTGTCCCCTTGCAATTCTGTTCGCATGTCTGCCGATAAGCGCGCCCAGATAGCCGTCATTTTTCAGATAGTCCTCAAGCGTGTCGCGTCCAAGTACAACATCTGTCTTTTTTCCCTTTTTGTCCGTTACGTACAGATTTTTTATAATTCCGCCGTATGTAAGTATTTCCGCACTCAGACCATTACCGTTATCAAGCAGATAAGAGTACACCTTTTCGCCGTCCGACATCTCGCCGAAGCTTGTTTTTGTGATTGACATATATATATCATTCCTTTCAAAAAAATTCCACATGAAAATGATAACATTTTCATGTGGTTTTGTCAAATTTTTAATCAATATTTACCTGTGAAAAATCAATTTCAAAATCATCGTAGATATTTACCTTCACCTTATCCTTAAAACT
>CAMCPC010000071.1 GCA_945876665.1 uncultured Oscillospiraceae bacterium | reverse complement strand
CGTGAAAATTATATAAAGAAGATTTCTGCTGTTTCGCTGCGTTCAAGTACAACAGAGCATAAACTGAAGGAAAACGACGAAATTTTGCAGACGATAGAATCAAGTAACAAATCCGAGCTTATATTCTTCTCAGACAAGTGCAATGCCTATAAAATGAAGACTTACGACCTTGCCGACGCAAAGGTCAGCACAATGGGAGAATATCTGCCGGGAATATTGGGACTTGAAGAAGGCGAAAAAATAGTGTATACTGTTGTAACAACAGACTATAGCGGGAATATGCTGTTTACGTTTGAAAACGGTAAAATGGCAAAGGTTGCGCTTAGTAACTATGAAACAAAGACAAACCGCAAAAAGCTTGTCGGTGCATACGGAAACAAGTCGCCGATATGTGATATAAGATTATTAAATGAGGATATTGATGTTGTTCTCATGTCAGACAACAACAGGGTATTGTGTCTGAATACGGAGAAAATTCCTCTTAAGGCTACAAAGAGTACGCAGGGAGTCCAGGCAATGGCGCTGAGGAAAAAAGGCGCGAAGGTGACAATGGTGTCAGACGCGCTTTCAAGCGGACTTGAGGACGTGGAACGCTACAGGACAAAAAATATTCCGGCGGCGGGAAGCGGACTGAAAAAGGAGGACACACAGCTCAGCCTTATTTAATTTTAGCCTTGGCAAAACAGGGCGGAAAGGAAGTGGCAAATATGTTGAAAGATGAAGAAAGAGAGAGGTTGCAGGAAAGATTTCAGAAGGTGGCAGCGGGAGTTTATCAGCCGTTTCCGAAGGAGCTTTTTAAGCAGTTCAGCGTAAAAAGAGGCTTAAGAAACGAGGACGGAACAGGCGTAATGGCAGGACTGACATCAGTGGGAGCCGTTATAGGCTACTACATAGATGACGGTGAAAAGCTGCCCACCGAGGGACATCTGAGATACCGCGGCTATGATATAACCGACCTTGTAAGAAACTGCGAAGAAGAGAAAAGATTTGGATTTGAAGAGGTTGCATATTTGCTTTTGTTCGGACATCTGCCCGACAGCAAGGTACTTTCGGATTTTTCACGTCTTATAGGAAATCTCAGGGCATTGCCTGACGGCTTTGCGGAGGATATGATTCTTAAGGCGCCGAGTAAAAATATAATGAACAAAATGGCGAGAAGTGTTCTTGCGGCATATTCATATGACCCTAACCCCGATGAAATC
Source organism: uncultured Oscillospiraceae bacterium (assembly GCA_945876665.1). Taxonomy (GTDB): domain Bacteria; phylum Bacillota; class Clostridia; order UBA1381; family UBA1381; genus Hominilimicola. Next base: position 5,350 of record CAMCPC010000071.1, on the reverse strand, counting down.
ACAACGGGCAACATTCTGCGCCAGTCAATAGAGCTTATTGCGCGTCTTCCGGTAATGGCGGCATACGGCTATCAGGCAAAGAGCCATTACCATGACGGAAACAGCCTTTACCTGCATACACCGCAGCCGAATCTTTCAACGGCGGAAAATCTTCTGTATATGCTTCGTCCGGATAACAAATATACGCGCGAGGAAGCGGAAATGCTTGACGTGCTGCTTATGATACACGCGGAGCATGGCGGCGGTAATAACTCCGCATTCACCACAAGAGTTGTTTCATCGTCCGATACGGACACGTATTCAGCTATTGCGGCGGCTATCGGCTCGCTTAAAGGTCCGAAGCACGGCGGTGCAAATGCAAAGGTTATGGGCATGGTAGAGGATATCAAGAGCCATGTAAAGGATTGGGACGATGAGGACGAGGTCAAGGCGTACCTTGCAAAAATCCTGAGAAAGGAAGCCTTTGACGGCAGCGGACTGATTTACGGTATGGGTCATGCGATATATACATACAGTGACCCGCGCTGTATTCTTCTTAAAGAAAAGGCAGAGGGACTTGTGAAGAAAAATCCCGATTTTGAAAAGGAATTCAGACTGTATTGCAACATTGAAAAGCTTACACCGGGTGTTTTTGCTGAAGTTAAGAATAATTCTAAGGTTATGTGCGCAAATGTTGATATGTATTCGGGATTTGTTTACAAAATGCTTGGAATACCGCAGGAAATGTACACGCCGCTATTTGCAATTTCAAGAATTGTCGGTTGGTGTGCGCACAGAATTGAAGAGGTTATCGGCTGCGGCAGAATTATAAGACCTGCATACAAGTCTATGCTGCACAGCAATGAATATGTAAAGATAGAGAACAGATAGACAAAAGGAGAAATTTATGGATAAGGTCAATATACTTGGAGTGCATGTGGATATGGTGAACATATCCGAGGCAGCGGACTGCATAATGCGTTTTCTTGACGAGGATAAGTTTCATGCGGTTTTCACACCAAATTCAGAAATAATCATGCACGCCTATAAAAATGCGGAATTTGCGGATTTGCTGAACCGTGCCGAGCTTCTGACGGCTGACGGCATAGGCGTTGTTCACGCATCTAAGATACTGAAAAAGCCTATCAAGGAGCGCGCGGCGGGATATGATATAGCAAGACAGGTTTTGCAGAAAATGAATTATACCGATCATAAGCTGTTTCTGTTCGGCGGTAAGCCGGGGGTTGCTGAGGAGGCAAAGAAAAATCTTGTAAAGGAGTATCCTGAGCTTAACATTGTAGGCTTGCGAAACGGTTATTTTAAACCGGAGGAAGAAGATGAAATTGTTGAACAAATCAACAATTCGGGCGCAGATATAGTATTCGTGTGTCTTGGTGCTCCGAAGCAGGAGGAATGGATTGACAGAAACCGCGACAAATTGAATGTACGCGTGGCAATGGGAATAGGCGGCAGCCTTGACGTATTTGCCGGACGCGTGGAAAGAGCGCCGGAAATCTTCTGCAAGACAGGCATGGAATGGTTTTACAGACTTTGCAAGGAGCCGTGGCGCATAGGCAGAATGATGGAGCTGCCGAAGTTTGCGGCAACGGTTATAACAAAAGGTAAGAATTACAAACAGTATCAGGAGTAGTCATGGGTATACTTATAGCGATAGACGGAGTTGATGCAAGCGGAAAGCAGACGCAGACACAGCTTTTGAAAAAGCGCCTTATTGAGGACGGAAAGGACATAAAGGCGGTTTCCTTTCCTGCGTACGACAATCCCTCGTCAACTCTTGTGAAAATGTATCTTGACGGTGATTTCGGCGAAAAGCCGTCGGACGTAAACGCGTATGCCACGTCCACCTTTTTTGCCGCAGACCGCTTTGCTACCTACAGAACCGATTGGGGAAAGGACTATAACAGCGGCACGATTATTCTTGCTGACAGATATGTTTCCTCAAACCTTATCCATCAGGCAAGTAAAATTGACAACAGCGCCGAAAAGGACAAGTTTCTCACATGGCTTGACGACCTTGAGCATAATATATACGGACTTCCGCGCCCTGATGTGACGATATTTCTTGATATGCCGCCCGAATACGGAGCAATGCTTATGAAGGACAGAGCAAATAAGTCCAACGGCACAGATAAAAAGGACATTCACGAAAGTGATTTTTCGTACCTTGAAACAAGCTACAACAATGCTGTGTATGTGGCAGAGAGATTTAACTGGAAGCGTGTTTCTTGCGTAAAAGACGGAGAGATACGGAGCGTAGAGGATATTCATAACGATATATATTCAATTATAAAGGAGATTTTATAATGAAAAGACTAATTCTGCCGCTTATAGCCGGCGCAGTTATTGCGTTTGGCGCGCAGACATATGCGGCTGAAAATGTGGAAATATATATAGATGGCGAAAAGCTGGAGTGTGAGGCAACTCCCGTAAATATTGACGAGCGCGTGCTTGTGCCTATGCGTGCCATATTTGAGGCGTTGGGCGTTGAGGTGTCATGGAACGGCGCGGAAAGAACTGTTTATGCCGCGCGCGGCGACGAGTTTATGGGACTGACGGTTGACAGCAATATTATGAATACGGGAGTGTATAATTCAGACGGCGACGCCATATGGGTGGACGAAATACAGCTTGACGTGCCTGCAAGGATTATAAATGATTTTACTTATGTACCTGTAAGAGCCGTATCAGAAACGCTCGGAACAACCGTTTCGTGGGACGGCGAAAACAACAGGGTAGTTATAGACAGCAGAAGAAGTGTCACCGGTGTCATGTATTACGCGTCAGATTCCGACTTTCAGAAGCTTTATGCGGTAGGAAAGAACGGTCTTGACAGACACAAATTATCCGACAGAAGCGTATATGACCTTGAAATGTATGACGGCAGTGTATATTATCTGGATAAGAACAGCAATTATCTTTACAGAGCAAACGACGAAACAGGCGAGGAGCTTCTTATTGATAAGGCTGTTAATAAAATAGCTGTTGATGACGGATATTTGTATTATCAGGAGCTTGACGGAAACGGCAGAAAAAGCGGAGTGCTTTACCGTATGAACCTTGACAGCAAAGAGACTGAACGTCTTACGGATAATTCCGTAAAATATCCCGAAAAGTACAGGGATTACATATATTTCAATCTTGAAAATGACAACAGAATGTACAGTGTCACGAAGGACGGAACAGCCGTAAATATAATTGACGTTGGCGACAGCTCCGTTGCAAAGCTGTATCCGTTCAACTGTATGTTTTTCGGTGATTATATGATTCTTGAAAACGGTATGTGGTACGGAAATATTATGCGTATGAACCTTGACGGAACGAATATACAGACACTTACACAGTCAAATTCACTGATTTGTAAAAATCAGGTGCGTGATGACAAAATTGTGTATGTAAAGCCTGAAGGCGGACAGGATATTTACTGCGTAAATATTGATGGCTCAGATAACCATCTTGTTCATGAGGGCGATCCGTCATGGATTGATATTGAGGTGCTTGCTCAATTCGGAGATATAATTTATTATAAGAATCCTATGCGCGCGGAGGTGTACAGGGTAAATCTTGACGGTAGCAACGACACCTATGTGTGTTATGCGGATACGGTAAAGGTATTTGACGGACGGTTGTTCTCGTCATATGACGGACTGTATACAGGAAGCCTTGACGCAAGTGATTTGACGAAAATATATGATAAAGATGTTGATGATTTTGACGTTATCGGCAACACATTATATTTTACGGACGCATACAGCAAAAGACTGTATATGTCAGATTTTGCGGGCAACAGAAACGTTATAACAGCCGACTCCGTAGGGGAGTGGGTGTGCCCCTGTCATTTTTGGTCAAAATCATTTTTTATAAATCCGGAGATTTTTTCAAGCGTTCTTATGGGTGCGTCCTGCGCCGTGCCCCATTCCATGTCCTTGTTGCGGTAGTCAAATTTCAGTGTGAATTTATGTATATCCTCCTGGATTCGTGTAAGCTCCGCCTTTTGTTTGTCAAACATGGATGAAAGAAACTGCGCCGCCTGCGCGTCCTTAAGCGACTTGGGCGCTGTATCCGTAAGCAGCTTCATGTGCTTTAGGCATAGTCCCTTTGATTTGTCAAACTTTTCCTTGAACTTTTCGTCATTTGCCCACATATATAAAAGCACATCGGCATAACGCTCCATAGTATGATTAATTTTTGAACATACAACACAGCCGTCGGAGATATTGTCAAGCTGCGAGGAAAGAGAAGCCGTAAACTCTGCCGCGCCTGTCTTTTTAAACAATCCGCCCTTTGCGCTTTTGAGAGCCTTTGAAGACTTTGAAAGCGCGTCAAGTTTTTTTCTTATTTCTTCAAGGTGCGTGTCCAGCACAAGAGAGAGCGCAAGCTTGCTCTGCATATCAAACAGCATTGAAAAATGTTTATTGCAAAAGCCCTCCTTGTTGGAATTTTCGCGAAAATCAGGCTCCATCATTGCCGCGCCGAGCGTATAGTCAAGCGTTTCACGCTCAAGTTTTTTTTCAAGGAAGCACAAAGGACATTCACAGTCAGTATCGTATGCTTCGTTCACGGGAATTGTGTATATTTGTTCCTTCAAAATAATCACCTCATGTATATCATTATACCATTCACATTGTTTTCTTTCAAGATAAACAGTACAATATATGGTATGTTTTATAAAAAATTGCCCCAATATAACATATTTTTGTGGAAATTTTGAAAAACTACACATTTTTTGACTCAATATTTATATATAAACTAATTAAAATACATAAAAATAATTTTTTTTGGCATAACTTCTTTAAAAACAATAAAAAATATGCTATAATACAATTGTCTGCAAAAGACAAAAGATTTGGAAACAATGTTATTAAATAACACTGTATTAAATTTAGAAAGTATGGGAGGATTTTTACCATGACAGAAAACAAGACAGTTCTTGCATGGCTTGACGAAATGTCAGCTATGTGTCAGCCGGACAAAATTGTTTGGATTGACGGAAGCGAAGAGCAGCTTGACGCTCTCAGAGAAGAAGCAGTTGCAACAGGCGAAATGATTAAGCTTAACGAAGAAAAGCTTCCTGGCTGCTACTATCACAGAACAGCTGAAAATGACGTTGCTCGTGTAGAGGACAGAACATTTATTTGTACTCCTACAGAGGAAGAAGCAGGTCCAATCAATAACTGGATGGCTCCGGACGAAATGTATGCGAAATTGAAGGCTCTTTACAATGGTTCAATGAAGGGCAGAACAATGTACGTAATCCCTTATTCAATGGGTCCTGTAGGTTCACCATTCTCAAAAATCGGTATCGAGCTTACAGACAGTATCTACGTTGTACTTAACATGGCTATTATGACAA
>CAMCPC010000070.1 GCA_945876665.1 uncultured Oscillospiraceae bacterium | reverse complement strand
GAGAATTTCAATGACATCAAGGAGGGCGATACTATTGAGTGCTTCGTCATGGAAGAAATTGAAAGATAAGAAATTTCCGTATCTCACTATTTTTTGCCGAGGGCAGTATTTGTTCATACAAGTATGAACCCATACGGCACCTCGGCTGCAAAACAGCAATCTACGAAAATTTCTTTAATCTTTCCGAAAGGAAATAGGAAATGGCAAGAATTGATAAAATCAACGGTGAAGTAAAACGTGAGCTTGCGAATATAATCCGCGAGCTTAAGGATTCACGTATACCGCTTATGACGAGTGTTGTCACTGTAAGCGTGACAAATGACCTGCGCTATGCAAAGGCTTACATTTCCGTCATGGGTGATGAGGAAACAAAGAAGAAAGCTATGCAGGGCTTAAAGAGCGCAGCAGGCTTTATAAGACGTGAAATGGGAAAAAGAATCGATTTAAGATATACGCCTGAATTTGTATTTGAGCTTGACGACTCAATTGAGCATGGCGCAAATATAGAAAGGCTGCTTAATAATCTGAACAACAATTAATGGGGGAGTTTTTATGCAAGCTGTTATTGACAAAATAATAGAAGCTAAGTCCGTTGCAGTGTTTCCGCATGTTAATGAAGACTCCGATGCTCTTGGTTCATGCTTTGCTTTTGCAAAGGTGCTTCGTAAAATGGGCAAAAAAGTAACCATTTACGTAAGCGGCAGAGTGGAAGCAAGACTTGCGTTTATAGGTACTGATTACGTTATGTATCATGAGGGCATCGAGCATGACCACGACCTTTGCGCGTGTCTTGACTGCGGTGACTTGGACCGTATAACTGAGCGTAAGGCGCTTTTTGAGGAAATAGGAAATTCAATAAATATTGACCACCACCTTACCAATACAAACTTTGCCGACGCGAACTATGTTGACGGCAATGCGTCTGCTACGAGCGAGATTTTGCTTGCACTGTTCAGGAAAATGGACGTGGAAATTGATGATGATATAGCAAAGGATTTGTATACGGCAATATGCTCTGATACGGGCTGCTTTAAATACAGCAACGTGACGCCCAAAACAATGCGGGCAGCGGCTGATTTACTGGAATATAATTTTGACCATGCCGAGATTGTAAGGCTGCTGTTTGATTGTGAGTCGCTTGCGGCGACGAAGCTTAAGGCGGAGGTCACAGAGGGACTAAAGTCCTATGCAGGCGGGAAAATTTCGCTTGTGACATTGGATGAAAGCATTGGCGAAAAGTACGGTATGCACAAGGAGGATATTCCCAATCTTGTGGAAATTCCGAGACGTATTGAGGGTACGGAGATAGCCGTGTGCATAAAGCACGTAAAGGACGGATTCCGTGTAAATCTGCGTTCAAACGGCAAAGCAGACGTGGCAAAGGTTGCCACGGGATTCGGCGGCGGCGGTCACGTAAAGGCGGCAGGAGCGACAGTTCATCTGCCGACACTTGAAGAAACCGAAAAGACTGTTATAAATGCCTGTATGAAAGCGTTAGAGGAAATGTGATGAACGGTATAATCATAATAGACAAGCCAATGGGGCGCACATCACATGATATGGTATACGTCATGCGCAAGCTGACGGGAATTAAAAAGGTCGGTCATACGGGAACGCTTGACCCTATGGCGACGGGTGTGCTGCCGGTTTGCATAGGAAATGCCACAAAGGTGGCGGATATGCTGACTCTTTCAGATAAACGGTACATAGCTGAGCTTGTACTAGGAAGAACTACCGATACACAGGACGCGGACGGTAAGGTGCTTACTGAATGTGCAGTGAACTGCACAGAGGAGGAAATTCGCGCGGCGGTTATGAGCTTTGTGGGCGAAATTGAACAGGTACCGCCCATGTATTCAGCAATAAAGCAAAACGGAAAAAAACTCTATGAGCTTGCCAGACAGGGTATAGAGGTTGAGCGCAAAAGCAGAAGGATTACGATACATTCAATAGATATACTGAAAATTGACGGCAACCATGTTACGATTGATGTTTCCTGCTCAAAGGGTACGTATATCAGAACTCTTTGCGAGGACATCGGTAAAAAGCTTGGCGTTGGCGCGTATATGAATACGCTAAGACGCACAAAAACAGGGCCGTTTTCAATAGAGGAAAGCTACACTGTGGAAGATGTGGAAAAGCTGAAAGAAAACGGACAGCTTGAAAGCGTAATGATACCTGTGGACAGAATGTTTGAGGAATATCCGAAAATCACGCTTAATCCCAAACAGGTGAAAAGCGTTACAAACGGTATGGCAATGACGTACCGCGGCGGTACTGAGGGACAGACCTACCGCGTGTATGATGAAAACGGAAAATTTTTGTGTATATCGAAAATAACAGACGGCAGATTGAAGCTTGAAAAATCATTCTGGAACTAAAAGGAGGGGTGACGTAATGGAGGTAATCCGCAATAAGGTTGATTATGACGGCACAGTTGTGGCACTGGGAAACTTTGACGGACTTCACGTCGCCCATATGACGATAATCCGTAACGGAATACAGTACGCTAAGGAGCGTGGCTTAAAAAGCGGCGTGCTGCTGTTTGATGAAAATACAAAGGGTGTCACTCAGGGCAAAATTGAGCTTATAACTCCCAACGAGGCGAAATTGGAGCTTCTTGAACGCGAAAAAGCCGACTTTGTATTTATGGAGAAATTTGATAAGGAGTTTATGAAGAAAACTCCCGAGGAATTTGTACTTTATCTTGTGAATAATCTGCACGTGAAAGCGGTCTGCGTGGGCTACGATTACAGCTTTGGCTTTAAGGCACAGGGCGATGTGGAAATGCTGAAAAAATTCGGCGAAAAGTATGGATTTAAGGTGTTTGTTACTGATGTGATAAAGATAGACGGCAGAGTTGTTGCCAGCACATACATAAGACAGGTAATAAAGTCGGGCGAAATGGAGGAGGCAGAACGTTTCCTCGGCAGACGCTACTGTATTGAGGGCAATGTGGTAAAAGGACTGCAAAACGGCAGAAAAATGGGAATACCCACTGCCAATGTGGACTATGATATTAATATGGCGCTGCCGAAGGCGGGCGTTTACGCGGGTATTACCTATGTAAGCGGAAAAAGATTAAAGAGCGTCATAAACGTTGGAAAAAATCCGACCTTCGGGGCGGAAAAGCTGACTGTGGAAAGTCATATCCTTGATTTTGACGAGGATATTTACGGTGAATATATACGTGTAAGCTTTGCAAAACGCTTACGCGGTGATATAAAATTTAACAGCATGGAAGAATTGAAAAATCAGATACAAAACGATATAGAGGTTACTTCAAAGATGGATTTATAGGAGGAGTTACAATGGGTTTTACAAGCGTAATACTGGCGGCAGGCATGGGTACAAGAATGAAATCCAAAATGCCGAAGGTACTTCATAAGGTGTGCGGCAAGCCGCTTTGCAAATGGGTTATTGACGCATCAAAGGCGGCGGGAGCGGACAAGGTCTGCGCCGTTGTGGGGCACAAGGCGGAAATGGTTAAGGAAGCTCTTGGAGATGTGTGTGAATTCGCATTGCAGGCGGAGCAGAAGGGTACAGGCCATGCTGTTATGCAGGCGGCTGACGTTATAAAGGCTGCAAAGGGTGAGGTTGTTATTTTAAACGGTGACACTCCGCTTGTAACAGCCGAAGCTATTAAGAACGCTATTGAATATCACAAAGCAAGCGGCAATCAGGCAACAGTTATCACTGCCATACTTGATGACGCGACAGGCTACGGCAGAATTGTGCGCGGCGCTGACGGCGGTGTACTTAAGATTGTAGAGCAGAAGGACGCAAGCGAGGATGAAAAGAAGATAAAAGAGGTTAATTCGGGTATGTATGTGTTTGACAGCGAGTCGCTTGTATATGCCCTTGATAAGATTACTCCGAACAACGCGCAGGGCGAGTATTACCTTACGGACACGCTTGAAATATTGCTTGGCGCGGGCAAAAAGGTGGGCGGCTATGCAATAGCCGACAATGATGAAATCCGCGGCATAAATGACAGAGTACAGCTTAACGAGGCAGAAAAGATAATGCAGAAGCGCATTAATGAAATGCACATGAGAAACGGCGTTACAATGCGCAATCCCGAAAGCGTGTATATCGAGGACGGTGTTGAAATAGGAAACGATACCGAAATATGCCAGAATGTAACGATAAAGAGCGGCACAAAAATCGGCTCTGACTGCGTTATCGGCTCAGACTCTGTACTTGATAAGGCGATAATACACGATAATGTGGATATACTAAGCTCAGTTATTCTGAATTCTGAGGTTGACGAGGGTACTCATGTAGGTCCGTTTGCCTATATCAGACCGAACTGCCGCGTGGGCAAGGACGTTAAGGTGGGCGACTTTGTTGAGCTTAAGAACTCAAATATTGACGACGGCACAAAGATTTCACATCTTACATATATCGGCGACAGCGACGTAGGCAAGAGAGTAAACTTCGGCTGCGGTACTGTTACTTGTAACTATGACGGCAAGAACAAGTACAGAACCACAATCGGTGACGACTGCTTTGTCGGCTGTAACACAAACTTTGTTTCGCCGATTAATGTGGGCGATGGCGTGTATATTGCCGCAGGCTCAACCATAACCGAGGATATTCCCGAAAACAGCCTGTCAATCGCGCGCGCAAGACAAGTGAATAAGGAAAATTGGAAAGACAAGAGAAAGTAAAATGGGAATTAAAAATATCACAGGGCAGATTAAATCTGCCCTTTTTGGGCGTAAGGAGAAGAATAAAGAGGAGATTATACCAATGTATTTAATAGTTGGACTTGGAAACCCCGGCAAGCAGTACGACATGACGCGTCATAATATCGGTTTCCACACAATAGATTATATAGCGGATAAATACGGCGCAAAGCTGACAAAGCTGAAATTCAAGGCGGTGTACGGTGACGTGGTAATCGGCGGTGAAAGGGTGTATCTTGTAAAGCCGCAGACCTTTATGAATTTAAGCGGTGATTCGGTTGCGGAAATGGCGCAGTTTTACAAAATACCGCCCGAAAATATAATAGTGATAAATGATGATATTTCCCTTGATACGGGCAGAATACGCGTAAGAGGAAAAGGCAGCGCGGGCGGTCATAACGGACTCAAGTCCATAATTTACCGCCTTAATTCCGACGCGTTTCCGCGTGTAAAAATGGGCGTAGGTGCGCCAAAGCATGAGGATTACGATTTAGCTGATTTTGTGTTGGGACGCTTTACTAAAGAGGAAATCCCCGTTATGGAGGAGGCTATAAAGAAAGCGGAAACCGCCGTGACGGAAATCATCAAAAACGGCGTACAGAGCGCCATGAATAAGTGTAACGGCAAATAATAAATTTGGAAGTATAGGTTAAGAAAATGAATTTTTCGGATATTTTAAAGGAATACTCTCCCTACAAGGGGATTGTGCAAAATCTGAATAATACGCCTGTGTCCGTTGCCGGAATAGTGGAGTCGGCGCAGGGACAGCTTATATACGCGCTTGGAAAAGAAAACAATTCCTCATCTCTTGTGGTGTGCTACAGCGACATGGAGGCGCGCAAGCTTTATTCCGATATGGAGCTTTACAGCGACAACGTGCTGTATTTCCCGTCAAAGGAGTATATTTTCTATAATATAGAAACCTCCGGACATCAGAACGAGCACGCGCGAATTTCCGTTATACAGAAGCTCATAAGCGGCGGAAATTATATCGTTGTGACAAGTCTTGACGCGATTTTGCAGTACACCGCCGACAGGGAGGAATTTGAAAGGCTGTGTATCACATTTGATGTAGGAAAGCAGTTTGACCTTGACAAGCTGACACAGGATTTGGTTGTAATGGGCTATTCGCGCGAGGACAGTGTTGAGGGTGCGGGTCAGTTCGCCATAAGGGGCGGTATACTTGATATTTTCCCGCCTGGCAGCTACAACCCGTACATATTTGAATTTTTTGATAACGAAACCGACTCTATAAGGGAGTTTGACACATATACACAGCGCTCAATGGGTAAGGTTGACACAGCGTGTATCGCGCCGGTGTGCGAGGCGCTTATAACCGATGAAAAGCGTGACGAGATAATTGCGGAGCTTGAAAAGCGCATACGCAGTGCAAAACGTAAAAAGAGCGACGAAACCGTATTTATAGAAACCACAAAGGCGGATATAGAGAGCTTTAAAGAAACGCGCTATTTCCCGTCGATTGATAAATATGTGTCGCTTGTATACGACAAAATTCCGTCACTGACGGACTATTTTTCAGAAAATGACCTTGTTTTTATAATCGACCCGAAGCGTATATGCGAGCGCGGCAAGACCTTTGAATGGGAGAAAAACGAGCAGATAGCCGAGCTTAAGGAAAAGCGCATAATCGGCGCGTATAAGGATAAGTTTTACTGCGGATATATGGATAAGGTCATGGAAATGTCCGCTAAAAAGCTCATTTCCCTTGACGTGCTGTCACATTCAAATACGGACTTCAAATACAAGCACCTTGAAACGTTCACCACGAAAACAACGGTGTCTTTCCACGGCAAGATTGAGTATCTGTACGAGGATTTAAGAAGCTGGCAGAGCAAGAATTACACAGTTGTAATTCTTGCTGCCTCACGCGGCAGAGGTGAAAACCTTACCGGCGTGCTTGTGG
>CAMCPC010000069.1 GCA_945876665.1 uncultured Oscillospiraceae bacterium | reverse complement strand
CCCACAAGACCCACTATATATATGAAAAAAGACACAATTTTTTCATAACTATCTACCTTAATCTTGTAAGAAATGGGCATTCTTTTTAATTTGTCGGTTATTTATACCGTAAAATCCTCTGTGTAAATCTGCCCGTCTGCAAGAAATGCCTTTTTTGACTTATTTTCGTCATCAAATTCGCCTTTGTCAAAGCTGCGGCGTGTCTTTGAAATTCTTACCTCTGACGGTTCAAAATCCAATGCGATTATATACGCGCCGTCATTTCCCATACAGCCCGCTTCAACGCTACCCTTTATGCTTCCCATTACTATGATGTTTCCGACTGCGGCTATTTTGCCGCCCTCCTCAACGCTGCCCACAAGCACAAGATGACCGTCCGACTCAACCGTTTTGCCGCCGCGCACGACTCCTTCATAAAATCTCGCTCTGCTGCTCTTGAAGTTCGTGGTCACAACCTCTTTTATCTCCTCAAACGGCTTTTCGCCGTCATCTTCAGTGGTCTGCTCCTGCTTAGCGTTTTCCTCTTTTTTAAGCTCCTTTGGCAGCTCCAGTGTTTTTTCAATATAATCCTCATTACGCACTTTTTTTCTTTCGCCGTAATTGACTGTGCTTTCGGGCAGCATTGCGCCCGCGACAGCCTCAAGGCGCATTTTATCACTGGCGGTAAGCTCGCGTCCCACAAAATAGATATTACAGTGTCCGTCACCGAAAAACTTCCTAAACTGGCGCAGCTTTTCATATAAGGAATTGATTATATCAGAAATCGGGCTGTCCGCGTCAAGATAAATCTTGACACCGTCTATTGTACCTTTCAGTTTTATAAGTTCCTTTTCCAATATAATCCCCTCCCTTTATCTCAATAATCCGTTATCCGTCTGCGCCGGCGCAGCTGTCGGAGCAGCAGTATCCTGCGGCGCAGCGGCAAGATTAAAGTACTTGTCAAATATATCCTTTGCCACCTGTGCGGCATTCGTACCGCGCACACCGTGTTCAAGCACCACTGAAACGGCAATCTGCGGATCATCAAACGGCGCATACGCAATAAACACAGCGTTGTTTGAGCCGTCGCCCACCTGCGCCGTACCTGTCTTACCTCCAACCTGTATGCCGTAGTTTGCGAATACCTCAGCGGCACTTCCTTCGTCAACAACCTTCTTCATACCCTGCTTAACAGCATTAAGCACGTCCGCGTCCATATCAACCTTTTCCACAACCTCGGGCGAAAACTCCTTGACAACGCTTCCGTCCACAGAGGAGCGCACACTCTTTACAAGGTTGACCTTATATCTTGTGCCGCCGTTCGCGATAGTTGCGGCATAATTTGCAAGCTGCAGCGGAGTGAACAAGCTGTAGGACTGACCGATTGCCGCCTGCAGCGTATCACCGCCGTACCAGTCCTGACTGGTAACGTTAGACACAACCTGCTTTTTATATTCAGGACTTGCCATATGTCCGGCAGTTTCCTCACCAAGCTCAATACCTGTCTTTTCACCAAGTCCGAATTTATTTGCATATTTACCGAGAGTATCAATACCCATTCTTCTGCCAACCTCATAGAAGAAGAAGTTACAGGAATTTTCAAGTGCCAGTGTTACATTCTGCTTTCCGTGTGTCAGCTGATATTCATTCCATATCCAGCAGGTAGGCTGATAGTCGGCATAATATTTATATACACCCTCGTCCTCAATAATCTCGTTTGTTTTAAGATTACCCGTTTCAAGCGCGGCAATAGCCGTAAGCGGCTTGAACGTTGAACCCGGACTGTAAAGTCCGCTGACTGCCCTGTTCCACATTGGCTTTGCTTCATCCTGAATAAGTATACTGTAATCCTCATTAAATCTTGACATATCATATGTCGGATGCGACGCAATGGCAAGAGTATCGCCTGTCTTGACGTCAATAACTACCGCCGCGCCCGCGTTACAGTCCGCGCCGTCCTGCGCCTTTACTCCGCTTGAGGCACGTATATTCTGAATAGTCTTTGCAAGAGATTCCTCCGCTATCTTCTGCAAATCGGAATCAAGCGTAAGTACAAGATAATCGCCGGGAACAGGCTCAGTATCGTCAAGCACGGTTATTTCCTTGCCGTTTACCTCTTTCGTAGTACCCGTTGTTCCGTCAACACCTCGCAGGTACTGCTCACCCCATTTTTCAAGTCCCTGCTTACCGATTATATCATTATAGCCGTAGCCAAGATCCTTGTTGCTCTCATATTCCTCGGCACTTATCTTGCCTGTTCTGCCGAGTATATGTGTGGCAAGTCCCGGTATATCATACTGACGCACATAGTCATTTATAACCGCAATACCTCTGAAATCCTCCTGACGCTCCTTAATTTGCGTGACTGCCTCAACGGAAATATCATCAGCAAGAGTAAACATTGTCGTCTGTGAAAGACCGCTTGCTTCTGCCGCATGGCGTATGCCTGCAATACGGCGCTGCTCGTCCTCACTGTATATGCCGCTCACCTTATAACGCTTTTTCAGCGCCTGCATAATCTGGTCGGCTGTCATTCCCTCTGTTATATCTCTGTTTTTGTTGTTTTCAAACCACTTGCTGCGTTCATCATCAATGCTGCCGTTCTCGTTTTCGTCCTCAAACTGAAAGCCGTACGGCGCAAAGGATATTGGCAGGTCGTCATAATATTCGCAGTGGTTCGCATACAGCACACCCACAAGCTCATTTATAACATCATTAAGCTCCTCGTCCTTCATGTCGGTTTTCTGCATGACAACAGAATAACCCACCTTGTTGGACACAAGACGCGTACCGTATCTGTCAAGTATTTCGCCCCTCGGAGCCTTTTCCACTATATTCGTGGTAAGACGGTCATTGGCAATCTGCGCATACTGGTCACCCTTCATAATCTGAAGGTCAAAAAGCTTCCACGCAACCGCCGCAAACATAAGAGCTATTATTATCTTAAGTATAACAAATCTTGCTTTACTGTTTGGCATCTATATACATTCTCCTTAAGCTATCAAAAGCTTTTTCTTCTTTTCTTCCCTGTACATTGTCACTTTCAGAACAGGATAAACGATAAGCGCAAGCACTGCGCTGAATATAGCTGTAGGCAGCGCGTCATGCAGAAGCATTTCCGTATTTACCGACAGCGTCCTTATTGCAAAATACAGTATCTCCATCACACCCGATGCGAGAAATGTCCACACAACCGCCTTGGGCAGATTTCCGACGTATGCAGGCTTTTTGCGCAGCGCAAAAATGATTATTGAGCTGTAAACATAAAACAGCACCGTCACCGCAAATTCACGTCCGCCGAGAGCGCCCATTGCGGCTGAACAGATTATACTGATTGTAACAGCGTTGCGGAATTCGTTTTCCAGAAGCATGACGCATACCACATATGCCATCACAAGTGAAGGCACTGCGCCGAAAATGTGCACTCTTGCCAGTATTACTGTCTGAATAAGAAAAACAATGAATATCCAAAGAAATGTTTTAAAATTTCTCACTTTCTGTCTCCGTTCAATTAATAAATCCCGTTAATCACAAGTACCTCGTAGAGCTTATCAAAATCCACAAGCGGCTCTACAGTTGCATAATTCAGATTACCCATAGCGTCCGAATTTATCTCACGTATAGCTCCGACTAAAAGTCCCGCAGGGTACACACCGCCCGAACCCGAGGTTTCAAGCAGGTCGCCCACAATAAGATTTGAACCCTTGTCAATAAAGGTCATCTTACAATAGCTTTGACTGTACAGCTCATCATCGCCCTCAACCACAGCAACATCGCTTGTTCTGGAAATTCTTACACCCATCGCATTTTCAGGATTAAGTATTGTGGAAACAACAGACCATGTAGGACCTGTTTCCACCACCTTGCCCACCACTCCGTCAGGCGTGATTACGGCATTGCCTACGGCAACTCCTGCAAGCGAGCCCTTGCTTATCTGTATCGTATCATACCAGTTATTTGAGGAATATGCGATTACAGATGCCGCAACGGTTGAATAACCGTCCATGCTCTGACTTAAATCAAGTGTTTCCTTTAACCGCTCATTTTCCTCACGGTAATTTGTTACATCCTTATTCTGTCTTTTCAGCTCATTTATTTCGCTTATAAGACGTTCATTTTCGTCCTTATAGCTTTTCATTTCACGAATAAAATCCGTTGTATCCTTAACCTTGTTCGTTATATATGCCACGCCGTTCTGGAACGGTGAAAACACAGTGCGCAGCACCTTGGATACAGGATTTGCGCCGCCGAAATGCGCTATCGCGGCACATATAAGCACAGCCGCGGTTACAATCGCCGCCACCTGTACCCCTCTTTTTCTGAAAAATGATGACATCTTTTCAAAACCTTCCGTTTAAAATCTTAGTAATTATTTTGAAGCCTCTATAAGCTCCCTGATGTTGTCAAGCGCCTTACCTGTGCCTATAACCACGCAGTCAAGCGGGTATTCGGCAACGTGTGTAGGTATCTTTGTAACCTCTGTTATAAGCTTGTCCAAACCCTTTATCAAAGCGCCGCCGCCTGTAAGAGTTATACCTCTTTCCATAATATCCGCCGCAAGCTCAGGCGGTGTATTTTCAAGCGTCAGCTTTATAGCCTCAACCATTTCGTCAACATTCTCGCTGATAGCTTCTCTTATTTCGCTTTCCTTTATCTGCGCCGTCTTGGGAAGTCCTGTGGACACGTCACGTCCTCTCACCTCATATACAGCTTCCTCGTCATCCTCGTATGCTGACGCGATTGACAGCTTTATTTCCTCCGCCATCTTGTCACCGATATTGATGTGGTGTTCCTTCTTTAAGTAGTTTATAATGGCGCTGTCAAGCGCGTTTCCGGCAATCTTGATTGATTTTGACGCGACAATACCGCCCAGTGATATAACAGCAACCTCCGTTGTGCCGCCGCCGATATCAACAACCATATTACCCACAGCGTCATTAACGGGAAGTCCTGCGCCCATTGCCGCAGCCATAGGCTCTTCAATGAGTGCGGCAGCCTTTGCGCCGGCGCTTATAACAGCTTCCTCCACCGCGCGTCTTTCAACCTCGGTTATACCCGACGGAATACATACAACAACTCTCGGCTTGAAAATACTGCTTAAATTTGCCTCCTTGATAAACGAACGAATCATAGCCTGTGTAATATCAAAATCAGCTATAACGCCGTCCTTCATGGGACGTACCGCAACGATGTTTTCGGGCGTTCTGCCAATCATCTCGTTTGCGGCATTGCCTACTGCAAGCACCTTGCCCTCGTATTTATCTATAGCCACAACTGACGGCTCTCTTACAACTATTCCCTTTCCGCGCACATACACAAGCGTGTTCGCAGTTCCAAGGTCAATTCCTATATCCTTTGAAAAAATCCCCATCTTCTTTTCTCCTTTTATAAAATTTCCATTTCGCTGCCTCTCGGCGATATAAACCATAATGCGGGAAAGAAACGAGCAGATTACCCTTTTTAAGAGCACAGTCGTATGTAGATACTTCAAGCTCCGATAAAGGGTGAGATGCGACGTTTATTTTTCACATTATCTCTATATCAAATTCCTTTTCAAGTGTATCCGCCAGCGCGCTTACAGGAAGTCCCACCACGTTGAAATAATCTCCGTTTATCTTCTCAATCAGCATTGAGCCGAGTCCCTGTATGCCATAGGCGCCTGCCTTGTCCATAGGCTCGCCCGATTCAATATACGAACGGATTTTCCGCTCTGTAAGCGTCTTGAATTTTACCTCTGTTTTTATGCTGTTGCAGACGGTCTTTCCGTCACTTATACGCATAACGCAATAGCCCGTATACACCTCATGCGTACGTCCTGAAAGTGACGACAGCATCTTTTTTGCGCCGTCCTCGCCGTCAGGCTTGCCGAGTATTTCTCCGTCAAGCGTAACTATTGTGTCTGCGGCTATTATAAGCGCTTTTTTGTTTCTCAATAGCATCTTTGCCGTTGCCGATGCCTTCAGAAGCGCAAGCTCCTGCACATACAAATTCACGGGTATGTCACGCGAAACCGCGCTTTCATCTGCCTCCGAAACAACTATACTGAATTGAAGTCCCATCTTCTCAAGAAGCTCTTTTCTTCTCGGAGAAGCGGACGCAAGTACAAATTCTGTCATTTAGTCCCTTTCCTTTACAATACTCCGCGGTAAAAATGACCTCGCGTATATGAATTATCCGCCATATCATTGACAATCGCGTCACCGCGCAGAGCGTGTTTGTATACATCTATTATTTTACCACATTGAGAAAAATTTTCAACAGTAAATATCAATCTGATACTGTTTATTTTCAATTTTTTAATATCCGCTAACTTGTCCGCCATAAATATCGGCTTTGAGTTAAGCAGCTTGGCGCAGCAGCCGCTGCCGCAGACAAGCGGAAACTCCTCTTTTTTTCTGTCACGCAGCTTATATATATTCTTGCCACTCTGACATTTTCCCATAGCCTTTATCGGACAGTTTTTCATAATCATAAGCGGTATGTGTCCGTATACGATAATTTCCGCATTTGCCGAAGTATTTTCAAGCAGCTCGCCTATCTCGCGCAAATTAAGTTCAGGCGAAAGCGTAACTGATTTAAAATCCGAAAAATGCTGTGCCGTGATCGAATTGTAAACATTAAGTCTGAAATCGCCATACAATTTTTTGTCCTTATATTTATAAGCAGCGGCAGGTGATGAAACAAGTACAGCGTCAGTAGTGATTTTTTCTTCACAAAAAATTTCCGCTGTTTTTGCTGCGATTTCAATTCCCATTGCAGCGGCTTTGTT
>CAMCPC010000068.1 GCA_945876665.1 uncultured Oscillospiraceae bacterium | reverse complement strand
AGCTATCAAGCGTGCAAGAATTATCGCATTATTGCCATTCGTTGCTGAATAATTTTGATATTTTTAAAACCGATGCTTTTTTGGCATCGGTTTTTGTTTTAAATTGTAAATATACGGATTTTGAAATCAGCTATTGAAATTAGCGCAAATTCGTGATATACTTTAATAAATATGATTATGGAGGTAATATCAATGAATAAGAAGATAATTGCTGCTGTATTGGCAGCGTCATCAGTTATGTCACTTACCGCCGGCGTTATGGCGGAGGACGCAATAAAGATTTTTGTAAACGGCAAGCAGGTTATTTGCGAGGACGTAGACCCGTTTATTGAAAACGACCACACTCTTGTTCCCATGCGCGCAATATTTGAGGCGCTTGGCGCAAGCGTTGACTGGGACGGCGAAACAAGAACAGTTGTTTCATATGACCCGGTAAGTGATGTAAGCATTACACTGCAGATTGATTCCGACACAATGTTTGTGGGCGAAACACCTGTTACGCTTGAAACACCTGCAAGAATTGCAAACGACGTTACAGTTGTACCCGTAAGAGCAATTGCAGAGGGTATGCACAGCGTTGTAGGCTGGGACGGCGACACAAGAACTGTTACAGTTGAAAAGGAAGTTACTGTTGAACAGCCGCCGCAGATTGCAAATCCTTGGGCAGAGTATGCAAGTCTTGACGAGCTTAATGCCGCTCTGAATACCGCGGAAGGCTACAAGTATTCTGTTGTTGAATTAACAACAGCGGGCTATACTGCGACAGCATACAGATATCTGGCAGAAACCAACATGGCTGAAATAAAATATGCTTCAAAGGACGGAAAAACTGAGGTGACAGTACGCACACAGCCGGGCGATACTGATATTTCCGGTATCACAGGCGGAGTTAAGGTTGAGGAATACACTATAGACAATTCACTTGTTGAGATTTATACATATGAAGATATAACATACGCAGTATGGTCATGTGAGGATGGAACAATAATCAGCAACAGCGTTGCAGTTAAATCAGCAGATATGAAGGCTGACGACGCAAAGGCTCTTGTAAAGACTCTTGTTGAGGATGTTGAAACAAATCATCCGAGAGGTTAATAATTCAACAAAAAACCGCCTTTTGGGCGGTTTTTTTATAGAATAAACTTGTATAAATCACATTAATATGATATAATCGGAAATAGTTTTAAGAAAGAAGGGTGTATCATGGTTATATTGTATGAAATATATGATAATCTATATGTGAATATGACCAACAAATGCCCATGCGCATGTACGTTCTGTCTGCGTCAGACGCGTGACGAGATGAACGGTTCGGGCAGTCTGTGGCTTGAAAGAGAGCCAAGCGTGGACGAGGTAAAGGCGGAATTTGAAAGGTTTGACATAGACAAGTATAAGGAAATTGTTTTCTGCGGCTTCGGCGAGCCGACCGAGCGGCTTGATGATGTGCTTGAGGTCTGCCGTTTTATAAAGGATAAGTATAACAAGACTATCCGCATAAACACAAACGGTCTTGCGGACCTTATCAACGGCAAGAACACCGCGCCGATGTTTGAGGGACTTATTGATATTGTTTCCATAAGCCTTAATACGCCGAACAGAGAACGTTATCTTGAACTGACGCGCAATAAGTTTGGTATAGAGTCTTTTGACGCAATGCTGAAATTTGCGGAAAACGTGAAGCATTACGTAAAAGAGGTTATTTTGTCAACGGTATCAACCACGCTGACGGAGGACGAGGAAAAGGAATGTGCCCAAATTTGTGACAGCATAGGCGTAACCTACCGTATACGACCATATGAGGATTAAGTTTGAAAAAAGATAAGCGGCGCATCTTGCCTTCTTTCGGGACTCGGAGTATACACATACGCCATCGTCCCTCAAGATAGCAATCTGCTTGCTTCTCTTTCCCCAAACAGTTTTGTGAAAGGAATTAATGGTCATAATTATGGAAACACTTGCACTTGAAATGATAAAATACTATGCGGGGGATATAAAGCGCATAAACCATTTTATAAAGGTACACGGCTACGCCAAAGCCATAGGTGAGGCGGAGGGACTTAGTGAAAGAGAGCAGAGCATTCTTGAAGCGGCGGCATATGTGCATGACATCGGCATTAAGGTCAGCGAGCAAAAATACGGCAGCAGCGCCGGACACTATCAGGAAATTGAGGGTCCGTCCGAGGCGGAAAGGCTGCTTGCCGACCTTGGCTATGACGCGGAGCTTATCAGCCGCGTATCGTACCTTGTGGGACATCATCACACATATTCGGATATTGACGGAATTGATTATCAGATACTTGTTGAGGCTGATTTCTTAGTTAATATCAACGAGGACAACATGGACGCAGCGGCAATAAAAAGCGTGCGTGAAAGGATATTTAAAACAAAGTCGGGTATGGAAATGCTTGACAATTTATACAAGACGGAGTTGGGGAAGTAATGTGGATAGCGCTTGTATGCGTCTACGGAATTTTAAAGGGTGTAAGAGATGTTATAAAGAAGAAAGCAATGGAAAAGAATTCCGCAATGGAAGTGCTTTTCTTCTATACATTTATAAGCTTTCTGTTTGTTACTCCCGAAGTAAAAAACGCAATAAGTATAGATTTTCACAATATAGGATTTATAATGATAAAATCCGCTATAATTTTTATAGCGTGGATATGCAGCTTTAAAGCGATAAAAAAGCTGCCGATAGGCTTTTACGGAATTATGGATATGTCGCGCGTAATATTTGCCACGGCGCTGGGTGTTCTGGTACTTGGGGAAACGCTGACAGAACATAAAATTGTGGGTATGGCGCTGGTGCTTATCGGACTTCTCTTTGTGAATATGGGCAAAAACAGCGGCGGCGAAAAGGCAAAGGCGGTGTACATATTCCTTGTGCTTGTATCCTGTCTGTGCAATGCTGTGTCGGAGCTATTGGATAAAATGCTCATGCAGAGCATGAACAGCGGTCAGCTTCAGTTCTGGTATATGTTCTTTCTGGTTGTACTGTATCTCGGATACATGCTTGTCACAAAGACAAAAATACAGTGGCGCACACTGTATAAGAATTATTGGGTTATTATTTTGAGCGTGCTGTTTGTAATAGGTGACAAGGCGCTGTTTATCGCATGCAGCAAGCCCGACAGCACCGTTGTGGCAATGACGCTTATCAAGCAATGCTCAGTAATGGTTACAATCCTCGGCGGTAGACTGGTATTCAAGGAAAAACGCACGCTGTATAAAATGCTTTGTGCGGCGGTGATTATTGCGGGAATTCTTTTTGCAATTATATAGATTGTTTTTATTGAAAAGTACATGCAAATGTGATAAAATGGAATCATAGTATTATTTTTGAGGTGAATTTTGTAAAAGGAGGCAACAATATGGTTGATGTATATGGCATTCTGGATTCTCTGTCTGAGCTGGTATATATATCTGATATTGAGACTCATAAAGTTTTATATATGAATAGTGCCGCAAAGAAGGTTCTGGATGATTGCAGCGGCAATATTTTCGATGTTCTGCGCGGTGAGGAAGAAATGCACTGTAATTATTCCGCAGATGACGGAGATGATCAATATTCTGTGTATAAGCGCATAAATCATGCTATCGGAAAAATATATATGGTTCGTGATAAGGTTATCATGTGGAATGAGAGAAAAGCGCTGTTAAAGATTGCATTTGATGTTACCGAGGAAGAAAAAAGAAAGCGTGATTTTGAGAAGCGCCTTATAGAGATGAGCTACATTGATACTCTTACCAATCTGTATAACAGAAACAAGTTTATTGAGGATACCGACGCGATGAAGCATTCGGAGAAAACGGACTTCGGCGTTTTATATATGGATCTTAACGGTATGAAGGCTATTAATGATAAACAGGGACATACTGCCGGCGACAAAGCCTTAAAGGAGCTGGCAAATGTTGTAGTTGAAATTTTCGGACGTGAACACGCATACAGAGTAGGCGGAGATGAATTTGTTGTTTTGTGTTCGGGAGTCAGAGAAGAAGATTTTCTGAAGGATATTGAAAGAATTAAGGAACGCATTTCTCAGATTGGGTTGGCTTCTGCTATAGGCTATCAGTATGCCGATAATTCAAACGATATTGACAAGATTGTCAGAATGGCTGATGAAAAGATGTACATTGACAAAAAGTATTTTTACAGAAATCAGAAGGAATCAAGCAGATATCGTTTCTGCAATGATACCTTTTCTGCAATATCCACACCTGATTTGCTCAAAAAGCTTATCAACGAGGAACGATTTGTTATATGGTTCCAGCCGAGATTTTCTGTTCGTACGGGAAAATTCAGCGGAAGCGAAGCGCTTGTAAGATTTTTTGACGAGGATGATGTTCTCGTATCACCGATGGATTTCATTCCGGAAATGGAGGATAACGAAACTATACATCTGATAGATTTCTATGTGTTCAGACATGTATGCGAATACATTTCAGGCTGGATTGAATCAGGCAAAACTGTACAGCCTGTGTCTGTGAACATCTCCCACAAAACAATGATGAAACCACATTTCATCGAGAATATTATGAATATATGGTACGATTACAATATTCCCAAAGAGCTTGTTATAATTGAAGTTTCCGATGAAAAGGAAAAGGGCGGAGTTGCCAAGGTGGTCGATGTTCTTATGGGTCTTAAGAAGTGCGGATTCAGAATTGCGATTGATAATTTCGGATCAAAATATGCGGACTTGTATCTGTTTTCAGATCTGAAATTTGATATACTTAAGCTTGACGGTGATATGGTATATAAGATAGAAACCGATAAAAAGGCACATATTCTGTCGACCTCCATAGCTCAGATTTGTCATAATGAGAATATTAAGATTGTTGCCGAGGGCGTGGAGAATGAAAAGGCGCTTGAAATTCTGCGAAAGATGGGCTGTGATGAGGTTCAGGGCTATTTCTTTGATAAGCCTATGTCATGGAACAGGTTTGAAGAAAAATATCTGTAATTAAAAATCTGGTGGGAAGTTAAATCTCATCAGATTTTTTTGTAATTAATTTCTGTTTAAAAATACAAAAATATTATAAAAAAGTATTGACAAATGTATAATGTGCTGTTATAATAAACTTGTAAATCAGTAATGATTATTATTATTGATTTGGAGGGTGAGTAAAATGAAGTATTCAAAACAGCGTGAAGCGCTTTTGACGCTGCTGCGGAGTACGCACTCACATCCGTCTGCCGACTGGCTGTATGAAAATTTACGGAAGGAATTTCCTAATATCAGTCTTGGTACTGTATACAGGAATCTTGCCGTGCTTGCGGATAGCGGTGAAATTATGAAAATCCAGACTTCTTCAAATAAGGAGCATTTTGACGGATTTATCGATAAGCATCACCATTTTGTATGCCGCGGGTGTGACAAAATTTTTGATGTCAGTATAGACGGTATTGAAAAGGCTGAAAAGCAGGCAGCGGAAAAACTTGATGCAGACGTAGAAGGCTCATCACTTGTCTTTTACGGAATCTGCAAGGAATGTAGTCAAAACAATTAAAAAATTAATCTATTTAAGGAGGAAAAAATTATGGCAAAGTATGTATGTCCGGTATGCGGTTATGTTCACGAGGGTGATAATCCACCAGAGAAATGTCCACAGTGCGGTGTTCCCGGCTCAAAGTTCACAGTAATGCAGGAGGGTTCTCTTAACTTCGTATGCGAGCACGTTATCGGTGTAGGCGCAAAGGGTAAGGTTGAGGATGACGTTTATGAAGGTCTTAAGTGCAACTTCGAGGGCGAATGTACAGAAGTAGGTATGTATATCGCAATGTCAAGACAGGCTATCAGAGAAGGTTATCCTGAAATCGGCGAGTTCTATATGAGAGCAGCTCTTGAAGAGGCAGAACATGCTGCAAAGTTTGCAGAGCTTCTTGGTGAGGTTGTTACACCTTCAACAAAGAAGAATCTTCAGTTGAGAGCAGAGGCTGAATGCGGTGCAACAGCAGGTAAGCTTGAGCTTGCTAAGAGAGCTAAGGAGCTTAACTACGACGCTATCCATGACACAGTTCATGAAATGGCTAAGGACGAGGCAAGACATGGTAAGGGCTTTGAAGGTCTTTTGAAGAGATATTTCGGTTAATTTGAAAATGACATAAAAGCTGATAAAATCACAGATTACAGAAGAGCTTGTTTTTAGATAAACAGGCTCTTTTTTGTGTCTTGCCGCCGACGGACTTGTGCTTTTATTGTACTTTTTTAATTCTTCTATTTTCCTTTCATATAAATTAAAAATACAGTGAATATTCTGCATAAAATTGAACATCTCTACCGCTGAAGTTGTACACTCTGATTGTTGCGGTGGAAAGTCCGGTACAAAAGAAATCAATAAGGGCGGTATCATTTGGGAAGAAGTCAGGTAGGAAAATATTACTTTACCGTATGGGAACAGGCTGGAGAAAAAATTTCCGTATACGGCGTAAAGCCTATAGGCAGCAGGATTTACAGCCATATCCTTAAATTACCGATAGCAAGCTGTCATGTGATTACCAGAATTATTCTGTTTTTTATAAAATTGTCGAATGTTTCTTTTGTTATGTCTTTTATATACATATCTTCATCAATATACTTTTGTATTTGCTGTATGCTTTCCTTATAATGTTTAATTGTTCCGTCGCGCAAATTGCACGCACAACAGTTGTCGAGATATTCTTCACAACCCTGTGCAAAGGTCTTTTCATTTGGTACGAACATTTTAATTTTCTTCATTGATTTTCCCCTTTCTCTGCAACAAAAAAGTTAGACACATCATAGCGATTTTGCTTAAAATGATGTGTCTAACTTTTTTTCTTACTTTTTTAGT
>CAMCPC010000067.1 GCA_945876665.1 uncultured Oscillospiraceae bacterium | reverse complement strand
AGACGAAGAACCTGTATACCGACTATAAGTCCCTCAAGCACCATAACAACACCGTTGCCGATTACCTGTACAAGGATACTTCCGATACTTATACCATCCGGAGTAAGTATCGCAACAACCATCATCATGCCCACATGAACTATAGCGAAAGCGCCAATTCGCAGGAATGAGATTGTGTTTGTGAAGAAGCTCAGTATAACCTCGAACATCTCAAACAGATTTTCCACAAAATACATACTTGTTTTCGGCCACCAGTGCTTTTTACCTGCCACAAGATCTGACAGTGGTTCGCACATATACATTGCCAGTACCGATACCACAATCAGCACTACAAATACAACTGTAGGTATGCCCCATTTCAAAAACAGGTTTGCCGCAAGCAGCAGAACGCTCAGATAGAACACAAGTCCCGCGGCACCGTTATGCCCGAACAAGGCTTCGCCCTTGTTTTTACTCTTTATGGCGTTTATGATATTCAGCACCATACCGAATATGATTATCAGCACGCCCATACCAATGGTTGCGCCAAGCATCATAATTGCCTGTTCCATAGGTCTAATCGGTGTTGTGTGCAGCAAATTAGGAATAATCTCCTCATTGCCGAAGAAGCTTCCGTATATAAATCCGAACACGACTCCCGACAGTCCGACCCAACCGACAATTCCGCCTAAATCCCATTTCTTCATCTTGTAAACGATAAAGCCTGCAATCGCAAGCACAAGGCTCTGACCGACATCACCGAACATTATGCCGAAGAACAGTATATACGTTATGGCAAGTATCGGTGTAGGATCAATCTCGTTAAAGCTCGGCAGTCCGTACATCTTTACGAACATCTCAAACGGCTTGAATACCGGATTATTTTTCAGCTTTGTAGGCGGCTGCATATTCTTGATATTTTCAGCGTCCTCTGTGTAGAACATCACAACATCGCCTGACTCGTTAACCTCTTTTTCAAGAGCAAGCGCGTGTTTTTCGTCCATCCAGCCCACGATATAGAAGAACATATCGCCGTGTACAGCGTTACGTCTTACCTCCGAAAACTGGCTGCGCTTTTTTGCAAGATTATATATGCCGTAAAGCCTATCGGCATTGCTTGAAAGCATCTGCGCCGTTTTAGCGCTGTTTGCCTCAATCTGCGCCTTAAGCTCCTGATTCTGCTTCACAAGCTGCTTTTTTATTTCATAGGGTGTTCCTATAAGCTCCCTCGAAAGCTCCACTGCTTCAAAATAAAGCGAATTGAAAACCTCCTCAACCTTTCTCTCCTTAAGCAGCGGCGCGAAGTAAAATCCCCACACATCTGTGGCATCCTCCGCTGTTTTTATAAAGAAGGCTTCAAGATTATCAAGATATGTCACAAGTGTTTTATAGCCTGCCTTCGGAATATGTCCGAATTTACAATGTATAAATTCAAACTTGAAAATCCTCGACAAATCAACGTCCACCGACAGCATCAGATCCATCTGCGCTATGGCAGTTTCATTTGCTTTAATTTTCTGTGTAAGCTGTTCATCCTGTTTCTTTTCATTCTCAATATTAAGATTTATATCGTCCAGAAATTTCTGCATTTCCTCAAGCCTTGTGCTTTCGGGTGCAATCAGCTTTTTATTCACATTATACTTTGCCAGCTTCATAATGCTCATTGCAGTCTTGGCAATGCTGTCATATTCGTTATTGTCCTCAAAGCTTGCAAGTCTGCCTCTGTTCGTGAGAACGGACATCGCATTTTCAAGATGAATATCCCTGCCGTACACGTATTTTTCAACTATAGAATCAAATTCACTTATCTGACCTGCTATAGTAACGGCTTTCATCTTTATTATAGACATTTTTTCCCTCCTCTGCTATATACCAACATGTTCACGGATAGAATCAGCGTTCAGGCTGTATCTTATACCCTCTGTTATGGTGGTTATATTGTTAAGCTCGACTTCCTTCAGATTAAGGTACGCATATATCGCAACCATCGATTCACTGTGATTTACAAATATACTTTTTGACAATTTGTTATAAATATACCTGTAATTCTCCTCCGGAAATCTTCCCTTATCATAATTTTCAAACAGTTCGCCGTAGGAGGTTGAGCTGTTTACAATATCAATAAACTGCTCAATACTGTCTGCGTTTACAAGCTGTCTGATTATGTCCTCCGTCAGTCTGTATCTGACAGGAAGAAGATAGGTGAAAATTATCTCATTTTGAAATCTGAAATACTTCTTACCTCTGTAAATCCACATAAGATTAAGCATGTCAATCTTACTGCCCACGAGCTTTTTAAAAAGCTCCGCCTGTTCACTCTTAAGATTTTTATCAATTGCGCGCCACAATGCCGAATAGTAATATGAATCCAGTACCATGCCCATTGAGAAAAAGTCCGCGCCCAGACTTTCCGCTCTTCTGAGCGGATCAGCATAAGGGGTATCCTTGCACGCGTCAATACAATCCGAAATTGAACGGGCATTTCTCATCACTTCATGGTTAATCTTTGTGTGTGTTTCAAAAAACGCGTCAAACCTGCCCTGATTTAATTCGTCACTGCTGCGTTCCTCATGGGTGTAAATATATCGTATTTCACGCTTCAAGAACTCAACCTCGTACCGCATAAACCAGAAGCTCATAAGCTCACGCTTATCGTGGTCAACAAAATTATATAATCTTACGTATTCGTCCATAATATCCTGTTCAAGCAGAATCTCCATAGCGCCGCGATGGATATTGCGTTCGTTTACGTCAGATAGTACATCGCTGTAGCCGGGAGTTGACTTAAGATAACCGCATATGTCGTTTACGCTCTTTTTTCCAAGCATTTCTTCATAATCACTGCTTGTCAGAAACCTTGAATACATCGCCTTCAGCTTTGCGGCGACAGCACTGTATTCTACGCTCATTATGCCATCACCTTCTCTATCTTTCTATTATGTTACTTACTATTTCGTCAACCCATTTGTCTTTGTTTTTCTGATACTTTTCTTCAAGTTCGGATAGGTGCTTTTCCATAGATTCATTTATTGCTGCAATCTTCTTTTCGGCATCGTCCTCCTCTATCTGCTTAAGAGTTACGTTCTTTGCCTCAACCTTTCTTGCAATATCATCCTGCAGTTTACGCGAATCGTCCCTGATACGCTCATCAAGCTCTCTGTCGGCTTTTTTCGCGTCACGGATAACCTCCTGCGCTCTGTCCTCTATGTCGATTATTTTCATAATCAAATCTTCCATTTTCCAAACCTCTCTTTCCTTACAGATTTAATTTTTAAGACTCTGTAACGGTGCGGGTATACGTCCGCCTCTGTTAATAAATTCAGCGCTTGAATATCCCTTTACAGGCATTACAGGTCCTGTGCCAAGCAATCCGCCAAATTCAACAACATCTCCTTCCACCTTGCCCGGAGCAGGTATTACCCTGACAGCGGTGGTTTTTGTATTTACCATGCCTATTGCCGCCTCGTCCGCGATAATTGCGGAGATAGTTTCGGCGCTTGTGTCACCCGGAATGACTATCATATCAAGTCCCACCGAGCATACACAGGTCATGGCTTCAAGCTTTTCAAGAGTAAGGACACCGTCTTTTGCCGCGGCAATCATTCCTGCGTCCTCACTCACGGGGATAAATGCGCCCGAAAGTCCGCCCACATAACCCGATGCCATAATTCCGCCCTTTTTAACTGCATCATTAAGCAGCGCAAGAGCGGCGGTCGTGCCGTGTGTACCGCACTTTTCAAGTCCCATTTCCTCTAATATATATGCAACGCTGTCACCAACTGCCGGAGTCGGCGCAAGCGATAAATCGACAATTCCAAACGGCACACCAAGACGCTTTGAAGCCTCCTGTGCCACAAGCTGACCCATTCTTGTAATCTTGAATGCGGTCTTTTTAATTGTTTCGGCAACAACGCCGAAATCCTCACCCTTGACCTTTTCAAGAGCGCATTTTACAACACCGGGTCCGCTGACACCGACGTTTATAACGCATTCGCCCTCGCCCTCGCCGAGGAACGCGCCCGCCATGAACGGGTTATCCTCAACGGCATTGCAGAATACAACAAGCTTTGCACAGGCAAAGCCCTGTGTGTCGGCTGTAAGCTCCGCCGCCTTCTTTACCACCTGACCCATCTGCTTTACGGCGTTCATGTTTATGCCGGCTCTTGTCGAGCCTACATTTACGCTGGAGCATACAAGGTCTGTGGAGGCAAGCGCTTCGGGGATTGACTCTATAAGTATTTTTTCACCGTTTGTGTAATCCTTATGCACAAGCGCCGTATAACCGCCTATAAAGTTTACGCCTGTTGTTTTTGCCGCTCTGTCAAGAGTTTTCGCAATCTTTACGCACTTTTCAACCGTCGGTTCTTCAAGCGCGTCCACAAGTGTGGCAATAGGCGTTACGGAAATTCGCTTGTTTATAATCGGAATACCGAACTGCGCCTCTATGTCCTCACCTGTCTTTACAAGGTCCTTTGCGTATGTGGTAATTTTGTTATACACCTTTTCGCATACAGTGTCTATGTCAGGACCCGCGCAGCTTTTGAGGGAAATACCCATTGTGATAGTTCTTATATCAAGGTTTTCCTCGTCAATCATTTTGATTGTTTCAATTACTTCAAAGGGATTTATCATTTATTTGCCCTCCCTTATATTCTGTGCATTGATGTGAAAATTTCTTCACGCTGCACATGTATTGAAAGTCCCATTTCCTTTTCGGCTTCCTCAAGCTTGTCAACTACCTGCTTGAGTGTAACATTTTCGCTTTCAAAATCCACAAGCATTATCATTGTGAACATATCCTGCATGATTGTCTGTGAAATATCAAGAATGTTTACTTCATTCTCAAATAATATATTGCTTACCTTTGCAATTATGCCCTTCTGGTCTTTTCCTATTACGGTAACTACTGCTTTCATAAGTTTTTCTCCTATCATTTTTAATAATATAAATTGTTGTTTGGCGGTATTGTGGGACGGCGTCCTCGACGTCCCGTTGTAGGGGCGGCTATCAGCCGCCCGCCGTACACATTTCAATTCGGGCGGATAATATCCGCCCCTACGAACGCACGCCATCGGTTACGCCTATAAACAATAATTTATGAACGTCTTTGTCTTAGCGCCTCATACATCAGCACACCTGCGGCGACTGACGCGTTCAGCGAATTTATCTCGCCTTCCATCGGAATACTTGCGATAAAATCGCATTTTTCTCTGACAAGTCTGCTTATTCCCTCGCCCTCGCTGCCGATTACAAGTCCACTTGAGCCTGTCAAGTCAACCTTATACAGTTCCTCACCGTCCATATCAGCTGCGGCAATCCACATTCCCTCTTTTTTGAGGTCATCAATTATGGAGGCTATGTTTGTAACCTTTGCAACGGGTGTATATTCCACCGCACCTGCCGAGGTTTTAGCGACTGTGCTGTTAAGTCCGACGCTGTTGCGTTTCGGTATAATCACGCCATGCGCGCCGACACAGTTTGCCGTTCTCAATATTGCGCCCAAATTATGGGGGTCTGTTATCTTATCGCATATTATAACAAACGGCGGCTCGCCCTTTTCTCTTGCCCTGTCAAGAATGTCCTTAACAGTAGAATATTCGTAGGCGCTCACATACGCAATAACGCCCTGATGATTTCCGCCCTCTGCGATAGCGTCAAGCTTTGCCTTGTCAACCTCCTGAACAATAATTCCCGCGTCCTTTGCCTTTTTTATGATAGGAACTATAGAGCCTTCGTATTTACCCATTTTAACAAGAATTTTATCCACGCTGCGGCCTGAACGGATTGCCTCAAGGACAGGATTTCTGCCTATAATTTTATCTTCCACTAACTTTTTCACCTCTGTTTTATAGCACGAAACCACAAGTACGTGAACCGCGTAAAATCCGTCAGCCGCCACGCCCTTGTGGTTTTTTCTTATTATTTAATTTAAATTATTTAAGCATGAACTTGTCATGAATTGCAACAACAGCTGCTTCTGCGTCCTTCTGCGCAACAAGAACGGAAATCTTGATTTCAGATGTTGCAATCATCTTGATGTTGATGTGCGCGTCATAAAGAGCCTCAAACATCTTAGCGGCAACACCTGAGTTATTAACCATACCTGCGCCCACGATTGATACCTTTGAAACGTCCTCTGACGCCTTAATCTCACGCGCATTGATGAAATCCTTGTTTTTATTAAGAAGATCAAGTGTCGGCTGAAGGTCTGCCTCAGCAACTGTAAAGCTGATGTCCTTTGTCTTGCCGTCGCCGATTGACTGAATTATAAGGTCAACGCTGATACCTGCCTTGGCAATCATCTCAAATATCTGGAATGCCTTACCCGGAGCATCCTCTACACCGCAAAGTGCAATTCTTGCACAATCGTTATCTCTTGTAACACCTCTTACGAGCATCTTTTCCACTTGTGAAACCTCCTTAACATATGTTCCCTCATTATTATTCAGACTTGAACGAACTGATAATTTAACATTGTATTTCTTTGCCATTTCAACGCTTCTGTTGTGAAGCACGTTTGCGCCGAGTGACGCAAGCTCAAGCATTTCATCGTACGAAATATCCTCAAGCTTATATGCGTTTTTGCAAATTCTCGGGTCTGTTGTGTACACGCCGTCAACGTCTGTGTAAATCTCACATACGTCTGCGTGCAGTGCTGCCGCAAGTGCAACGGCTGATGTGTCAGAGCCGCCTCTGCCGAGAGTTGTTATATCATCATACTTGTTGATTCCCTGGAAGCCTGCAACGATTACAATTCTCTTTCTGTCAAGCTCATTCTGAATTCTTTCAGTATCGATTGTCTTTATTCTTGCCGAGCCGTACTTTGCATCTGTCT
>CAMCPC010000066.1 GCA_945876665.1 uncultured Oscillospiraceae bacterium | reverse complement strand
AACAGGCAATATGCTTACGCCGAGAGTTGCGAGTATTCCCACAGGCAGATGAAATACTGTAAGTGCATAGCCTGTGTATGCGCCGTACAGAAACCTTGCTTCATCAGCCGAAAATCCGCCGTCAAGAAGTCTTGAGCGTATAAGGGTTGTATCCGCTACATTTATCGCATTGGATACCACCGACGCACAGAGCAGCGGGAGCGCTATTGACAATAAATCGCGCAGTATTTCATTTGTTTTGTCGTTAGATTTTATGTAAACCTTATCTCCTCTGAAAACATACATGAGCATAAGAATTGCAGTCGCTATAATTTCACCTGCCGTAACTCCCATTATTGCTCCGCCTGCCGTTTTCTCAATGCCGAAATTCAGAAAAAACACCGCAAGGTAATACCCCGCCGCAAGCTTTACAAAAGCCTCAACCACCTGCGAAATTGCTGTCGGTATCATGTTCGAAACACCCTGATAATAGCTTTTATACGCCGTTCCAAGCGCCACAAAGAAGATTGACGGCGAAATCATGCGTATAGCATATATCGCCTTTTCCTCCTTCATGGCAAGCGCGAAAAACGGCGCACCCATGTAAAGCGCAAGGCTTCCTGTCAGCCCTATTATTATAAGAAGAATTGTTGAAACGCGTACAATTTTATGTGTTCTGCCGTATTCACTGCGAGAATTTGACTCCGCAACCAGCTTTGATATTGCAAAAGGCAGACCCGAAATTATAAACGACAAAAACATTATGTAAACCTCAAATGCAATATTGAATACCGCCATTCCCTCCTCGCGGAGTATATATGTAAGCGGTATCTTGAATACCGCGCCGAGTATTTTTGATATTGCATTTGCTATCATCAGTATGAGCGCGCCCGTAAGAAAGCTTTGTTTTTTCATAAATTCCTCCACATTATTTAAAACTTGTCTTTACACCATATTTATGATATAATAAAACAGCATATGAAAGAAAAGCTACGGGCTTTAATTATACGGAGGATTAAAATGGTTATAAAAAAGATTTCAAAGTCAAACGGCTCTGTAAAGGTTCCCGGAGATAAATCCATCTCCCACCGTGCGGTAATGCTCGGCTCACTCGCTGACGGCATAACGGAAATAACAGGATTTCTTAAGGGTGCGGACTGTCTTTCGACTATAGATTGTTTCCGCAAAATGGGTGTAGATATAAATGTGAACGGCGAAAACGTCACCGTCAAAGGTAATGGTCTTAAAGGTCTTAAAAAGCCGCAGGATATGCTGTATACAGGCAACAGCGGCACTACAACACGTCTTTTGTGCGGTATTTTATCGGCACAGGACTTTGATACCTCTATCACCGGTGACGCGTCAATTCAGAAGCGTCCAATGGGCAGAGTTACAAAGCCGCTTTCGCTTATGGGCGCAAAGATTGAGAATGAATACTGCCCTCTTTACATAACAGGAACAAAACTTCACGGAATAGATTACAAAATGCCTGTCGCGTCCGCTCAGGTAAAAACGGCGATTATCCTTGCGGGACTTTACGCCGAGGGCGAAACGATTGTGCGCGAAATTGAAAAATCGCGCGATCATACGGAGCTAATGCTCGGCGCTATGGGCGCGGATATAGACGTAAACGGTCTTGATATTACTGTTAAAACAACAAAAAATCTTTCAGCTGTAAATGTTGATGTGCCGGGAGATATTTCTTCTGCGGCATTCTTCATGGTGCTTGGCGCAGTTATGCCGAATTCGGAAATTACAATAACAAATGTGGGTGTTAACCCAACAAGAACAGGAATTATAGACGTTCTCAAGGATATGGGCGCGGATATTACGCTTGAAAACATGCGCACAAGCGCAGGCGAAAGCGTAGCGGATATAACCGTCCGTTCATCGTCCTTAAAGGGTACAACAATCGGCGGAGATATTATCCCGCGCCTTATAGATGAGCTTCCCGTTATTGCCGTTGCGGCAGTGTTTGCCGATGGCGAAACAGTTATTAAGGACGCTCAGGAATTAAAGGTCAAGGAAACAAACAGAATTCGTGCCGTTGTGGACGAATTCACAAAATGCGGTATTGATATTACAGAAACTGATGACGGAATGATTATAAACGGAGGCAAGGCCATTCACGGTGCCGATTTCAAAACCTACGGCGACCACAGAATGGCTATGAGCCTGACGGTGCTTGCTCAATTAGCTGACGGCGAGTCAACTCTTGATGACAGCGACTGTGCGTGTGTGTCATACCCGACATTCTTCGATGATTTTTATAAACTTGGCGAATAATTAAAACAACTATTAAACATCGCTCAAGACAAAGCCATAAATTATAATTTGCCTACAAGTCAAAACGGACAGCTGAGCTGTCCGTTTTTCGGGGGATTATTTCAAGATTTAGAGATTTGCTTTTAAAAATTCTTCAACAGCCTTTGCTGCCTCGTCCTCATCAGGACCTTCAACCTTTACTGTGATTGTCTGTCCGCATTTAACACCAAGTCCCATTACCGCAAATATTCTCTTTGCGTCGCCTGTCTTGCCGTCCTTTTCAATTGTGATATTTGACTCATACTTTGCAGCTTCCTTTACAAGGATTCCTGCCGGTCTTGCGTGTACGCCCTGAGGGTCTGTAATTGTGTAGTTAAATTCTTTCATTTCTTATTTCTCCTTTTACATTATTTATTTATAGGTTTCTTTAAGAGTGCAAGCAGCAGCATTGTCACTACTGAGCCTGCAAGCAATGATACAAGATACATAGGCCAGTTTCCTACAACAGGGAATACGAATATTCCGCCGTGAGGTGCCATAAGTGTACAGTTGAACATCATCGACAACGCGCCTGCAGCTGCCGAGCCTATTGCTGTAGCCGGTATTACGTGAAGCGGGTCAGATGCCGCAAACGGGATCGCACCCTCTGTGATGAATGCAAGGCCCATAACGTAGTTTGAAATACCCGATTGACGTTCTGCCTTTGTGAAACGGCTTTTGAAGAAGGTTGTTGCAAGAGCAATACCTATAGGAGGAACCATACCGCCTATCATAACTGCCGCCATAATATCATAATTTCCCTGCGCTATTGCCATTGTACCGAATACGTATGCCGCCTTATTGATAGGTCCGCCCATATCAATAGCCATCATACCGCCGAGTACAAGACCAAGAATTATCTTTGAAGATGAACCCATGCTGTTAAGAAGATTTGCAAGCGCGTCATTCACAACACCGATTACCGGATTGAAAATGAACAGCATAAGCGCGCCCATGATAAATATTCCAAGCACAGGATACAGAAGTGTCGGCTTGATACCCTCAAGGCTTTCAGGTAGCTTTGAGAACAGCTTCCTTAGCAGAAGAACTATATAACCTGCTACAAAGCCAGCCACAAGTGCGCCGAGGAAACCCGATACCGTTGTACCCGAAGCGTTGAATACGGTGTTTGCAAGATAACCCTGCAAGCCGCCGGAATATGCACTCTGAAATTCAACAATACTGTTGCCTGTCGAAGCGAGCATACCGCCCACAAATCCGACTGCAAGACCGGGACGGTCAGCAATTGAATATGCGATATATCCGGCAAGCACAGGAAGCATAAGTCCGAATGCCACTCCGCCGATTGTTTTGAAGAATGCCGCAATCGGTGTATTCATACCGAAATTGCCCGGATCAATCGTAAAGTCATCAAGCAAAAATGCAATGGCTATCAGTATACCGCCGCCGATAACGAACGGAAGCATATGCGAAACACCGCTCATAAGGTGTTTATAAATCTGATGTCCTATACCTTCCTTACCCTCTGCCTTTGCTGCGCCCTCTGAGCCGGTGTCCTTTGCTGTAAATATCGGCACATCACCCTTTACTGCCTTTGCAACAAGCTCATCAGCCTTTGAAATACCGTCACTTACCTGTGTTACAATTACCTTTTTGCCGTTAAAGCGTTCCATAGGCACTTTTGTATCAGCCGCAACGATTATACAGTCAGCCTCTGCGATTTCCGAATCGGTAAGTACATTTTTTGCTCCGCCCGAGCCTCTTGTTTCAACCTTTATAGAACAGCCTGCTTTTTCAGCCGCTTTCTGCAAGCCTTCGGCAGCCATGTAAGTATGTGCAATACCCGTAGGACAGCCTGTTACTGCCAGAAGCTTAACCGCGCCCGAAGCCGCCGCTTTTTCCTCTGCTCCGTCCTCTGCGTCCTTTGCCGTTTCAGCCTTGTCGATAACTGCAATAAATTCATCAACCGATTTCGCATTGATAAGATTTTTTGAAAATTCCTCGTCCATAAGCAAAACGGACAGCTTGCTTAGTACATCAAGATGAACATTTTCCTTTGTGTCCGGCGCTGCAATCGCAAAAATCAGCTTAACAGGTTCGCCGTCGATTGAGTCAAAGTCCGTTCCGTCCTTTACCACCATTGCCGCAAGTCCCGGTCTTTTTACTGCCGCTCCCTTATAGTGCGGAATGGCAATTCCCTCGCCTACTGCCGTGGTGCTTTCTTCCTCTCTGCGCAAAAGCCCTGCAATGTACCCCTTTTTATCGGAAATCTTTCCGCTTTTCTCCATAAGGTCAGCCATTGCACCTATTGTTTCCTCCTTGGTTTTTGGTGTACCTCGTAGTTCAATACTTTCCTTTGCCAGTAAATCTGTGATACGCATAGTTTTTACCTCCTTATATTGTTTTATAAACCTTTAAAATTTCTTCCTTCGTTGCAAGATCTTCCGAAAATGCGCTGGCGCTTCCCGCCGAAAGTCCCATTTTAAACGCGTACAGAAAATCTTTCCTTTCCATATATCCGGCAAGGAATCCGGCAACCATTGAGTCGCCTGCTCCTGTGGAATTCACAAGCTTGCCCTTGGGCGCTTCGCTTTCGTATACCTCACCGTTTTCGTCCGCAAGCACAGCACCCTCACCTGCCATTGAAACAAGCACATTTCTCGCACCCATCTCCTGCATTTTCTTTGCATACGGCACTACCTCATCTCTCGTCTTAAGCTCAACGCCGAATATTTCACCAAGCTCATGGTTATTCGGCTTTATAAGGAACGGCTTATATTTAAGCACATTCACAAGCAAATCCCTTGTGGCATCTACTACTATATTAAGCTTTTTATCCTTGAGATAGTCCATTATTTCACAGTAAATTGAATCAGGAAGCGTGGACGGTATGCTTCCGGCAAGCACAAGCGTATCTCCGTCCGACAGCGTGTCAAGCTTTTCATAAAGCTTCTTTACTGCCTCATCCGATATATTCGGGCCCTGACCGTTTATTTCCGTTTCCTTGTCTGATTTTATCTTTACGTTTATTCTCGAAAATCCGTTATCAAGTCTGATAAAATCAGTTTTGCATCCCATTTTGTTAAGTATGCTTTCAATTTCTCCGCCTGTAAATCCCGAAACAAATCCAAGTGCCGTATTTTCTACTCCCATATTATTCAGCACAATGGAAACATTTATTCCTTTTCCGCCTGCCATAATTTTTTCCGATTCAGTGCGGTTGACTTCTCCCTCAACGCACCGCGGAACAAGCATAATATAGTCCAGCGCAGGATTAAATGTTATGGTGTAAATCATAATTCATCCGCCTCCTTTATTTTATAACCTCTGAAATTGTCCGGTATCTTTTCTGTTATTACTGTCACTTCGTCCGGCATCGCAAAGGTTGCCTTTGATATTTTATTGAATTTTGATGAATCGCAAAGCACATACTTTTTTGTGCATCGGCTCATGGCAAATTTCTTTATATCTGCTTCTCGCACATCCGGTGTTGTAAGTCCTCTGTCACGGCTTATTCCGTTTACTCCGAAAAAGCCTTTTGTAAAGTTATATTTCGTGAGCGATATAATCGCTTCTGAATCTATAATTGCTTCGGTAATTGACTTTATCTGTCCGCCTATTATATACACATTGAATCCGCGTTTTGCAAGCTGTACTGCGTGGGACAGCGCATTTGTCACAAAGGTCGCACCCATCGCCGTTATATAATCTATCATGTATTCCGTGGTAGTACCTGCGTCTATATAAACAAGGTCGTTATTGTTTATCAGCGAAGCTGCATACCTTGCTATCTGCTTTTTTTCCTCTCCGCACTGTTCTCTGCGTGCATTGATGTCTGAATCCTCCATGCTCACTCCCGAATTAACCGACATTGCTCCGCCATGTACTCTTATAATCCGGTTATCCTCGGCAAGGGCCGTTATATCACGTCGTATTGTAGATTCCGACGCTCCTATAAGCTGTACAAGCTCCTGATTTGTTATACTTCCTCGTTCATTCACAATCCGCGTTATCTCATCCAGCCTTTCTTCGGACAACATTTCTTCCGCCTCCCTTTGACCGTTCTTGACTGTTTCTGTTTATATTATACATTCATTTTCGGTCAAAGTCAATCATATTCATTCACAAATATTATATGATTTTATTGTACATATTGCACATACATATAGTAATTTTAGTTATATTGTACATATGGGTGACTGTTTTTGATCGTTTTAGTATTCCCCATTTTTTTGTGAAATAATCAAAAAAAAAAACTGCCGTATCCATACAGATACAGCAGTTTTTCGTAACTACATCAGCGAATCGCCGCGCCCCATATCCATTTCATATCCGGCGCGTTCAATTCGTCCCTTAAGGCACATAATGCACTGAGCAGCTTCATCACCTGTGCATATTTTGTTATCGTAGAGAGAATAATCCTTGCGCACATTTGTCGGTGACAAATTAGGCATAACAACATTTGCGCCCGCGTCAAATCCCTTTTCACGTCCCATAGGATCAATCGTGCCGAGCGCCGTTGTGGACGGCAGAAGCACCTTTGGGAGCATAAGTCTTACAAGAGCAAGCATGGTGAGCGTCAATTCAAGCGTTCCGCCCT
>CAMCPC010000065.1 GCA_945876665.1 uncultured Oscillospiraceae bacterium | reverse complement strand
CATTATGAAGGTTTCATTTCGTAAAAAAGATTACATGTACAGCTACGACAAAGCTGAGCCTCCCGAGCTTCGTCTGCATCTGCACAATTTCTATGAATTTCTGTACTTCAAGGGCGGAAATGCAAGCTATATAGTCGAAAACACCCTATACACCGCTTCTCCGGGAGATTTGTTCATCACCCGTCCGGACGAAATGCACACAATAAGTTTTCATTCAGATGATTTATATGAAAGGCATTTTATTCAGATTTCACCCGAATATATGAAGGATGTGGATTTTGACTTACTATATTTAATTAATCAAAAACAGCCCGGCACAATGAACAGAATCCCTGCCGACATTGTAAAAAGCTACGGTTTGGACGAATATTTTACAATGGTTGAACAATATGTCGTAAACCGTGTGCCTGAGAGTGATATATTGATTAAAACATATATAATTCAGATGATTGTGAAAATCAATTCCGCTCTGCGCGAATACTCGGAACCGTCGGTAGACGTTGCGCTTGATGACACACGAATTATTGAAATAAAAAAATTTATTGACAAACATATCAATGATGATTTAAGCCTTGAATTTTTATGCGAAAATTTCTACATATCGAAATATCATCTTTGCAGAATTTTCAAAAGCTACACCGGACTGACTGTCAAGGAATATATTAATGCAAGGCGTATTACTATAGCGAAGCAAATGATATTTGAGGGGTATAATATAACATCTGTTTGCTTTGAGTGCGGATTTAAAGACTATTCCAATTTTTATAAGACATTCAAAAAATTTACGGATAAATCCCCAAGGGAGTTCTTTAAATCTTTCGGATATAATTAAAATTCATATTTCCCATCATATCGCGCATACTAAAACCGAAAGGAGTGAGCGATATGTGTCATAAAGAGAATAAGAAAAATCCCAACCCCAAAAATATTAAACCGGGTGATATAAAAGGCAAGCTTGAAGTTCCCGACACACGCGAACGCAAGGACGGTCCCGGCGGTAATTGATATTTTAAGCAACTTAAAAAGCCGAATTTGTCAGTCATCTTTTTTGACAAATTCGGCTTTTTATATAAATGTAACCTGCTATTTAATTAAACTATCCATTCCGCCCAAATTATATATCATGCTGTATCCCAAAGCCTTCGCCATTTCAACGGCATTTTGGCTTCTTATGCCCGAGGCGCAGAATACTACAATTACGGTATCCTTACTTTGTCCCTCAAGCCATGCTTCAAATTTATCAAGCGGAACATTTACAGCGCCTTCAAGCGTACCGGCGCCAAATTCCTCTGCACTGCGCACATCAACAAGACTTGCGCCATTCTTCACCAGCTCCATAGCCGCGTCGTATTGGATATTATACTGACGCACATCCTCTATGCTCATTTCAGCCGAATTTTCTCCGTCCGAAAGCTCCAGTTTCTCGTCAGAATAATCTACGGTTTTAATATCAAAGCCGCACACCTTTTTGATCGTTGTACACTTCGAGCAGCTTGTCATTGTGATAAGCCATCCGCCGTCACATCCAAGATATATCTGGTCATCAACAGCGCAGAAATCATTTATATTCACCGTCTGAGGCGCGTCGGAGTCAGCCTCCGCATAATAATCGGGTGTGGCGTCAATCCAGACAGTACCCATCGGGCTTGTGACAAGCCTTGTTTCACCGCTCTTATCTGTGATAAGAGCGGTAAACATTCCCTTGTGATTTATGAGCTTTTTAAAAGTAACATCATCTCCGAATATCTCTTTGGCGCTTACCGAAGATACGGCATTGTCGCTTTTGTTTACTGCTGTTATATTATCTTTGTAAACACTCAGATATGTGGTTTCATTTTCAGCCGTCAGCATATCCGACTGCGGCATGGCCTTAGTTGTCGATTGACCCAAATTATACTTCAATGTTAAATAGTCATAGTTACCTGCGTATTTCACGGTCGCGCCAAGCTTTACAAATATACCCTTGTTCCCCGTATGCGCAGAGGTCAGCACTATATTATTGTCAAGATAATTATTCCAGTTGCCCGCTGTTCCCTTGATATTGGTTGCGCCGAGCTTGTTTGCATCTGTAAGCAATGCTGATATTGTGCTCTTGTCTGCGCTGTTCACATCAATACCGCTCACGTCGACCGCATACACCGCGGCAGAGCCGGTGCCCTCAGCGCCGTCATTATCTCTTATGCCTGCCGTAACGGTTATCACAAGCAAATCATTTAAGCTGTATTCACCGAAATAGAATATATCATCATTGCTTGTATTATCAATCATCTTGCCGTTGCTCGCGTTTGCATTGCTGCTTTCCTTTATGCTCTTTGCCCATGATTTTGTATACTGCTCAAATTCTATTTTGGCGCTGTAATCCGTGTCAGGAACAGGAACAGGCGTCGGTGTTGGCGTCGGAACAGGCGTCGGTGTAGCTTCAACAGCTGACTTATTCGCCTCAAAAATTACCGCGTATAAATTCTTGTTTGAACCGCCGCCGTATACATATACTGCCTCGCCTGCCTTAACATTCAGCTGTACCTCGCAGATAGCGCCGTTTCCGTATTTTTCAGCCTTGCTGCTGCCCTGCTCGAT
This sequence comes from uncultured Oscillospiraceae bacterium, assembly GCA_945876665.1. GTDB lineage: Bacteria > Bacillota > Clostridia > UBA1381 > UBA1381 > Hominilimicola. The sequence goes on along the minus strand of CAMCPC010000065.1, from coordinate 4,394 downwards.
ATACATACACCTTGTCGTGCTTGCATTGAACAAAGCCGTCACAACTCCGTCAGCATCAGGTGTGAAATATACCTTTCGTGCGTTCGCGCTGCCGCTGCCGCCCTTTAAGCTGCGCGTAAATGTGTATGTGCGTCCGCCGTATGTATAGCTGCCGCCCTTATCGGTATTCCAGCCGCCGAAACTGTCCATACCAAGACCGCTTGAAAGGTTTGTACCCTCCGCGCTGTCAAAGAATGAATCAAATACAGCGTCACTGAAATTGTATACTGTAAGATCTTTTACCTTTGCGGGGCTGTATGTAAGATTTACCGATTCTCCCGATTGAGTTTCTCCGTTCATAACCTTTAGGGTTATTGCATCACCGTTGGTAAATCCGCTTAGCTTGTAATTTCCTGCCGCGGTGATTTCCGCGCTTGCTTTTACTGTGCCGCCGACTTCTGCAATAAGCGTTCCGCTGTCTGCCGACACGTTTACTCCGATACTGCCGTTTGCAAGGCAATAAGCGTCTATGTCCGAGTTGTCATATATAAGCTGTATATAGTCAAGGTTTGCCTTATTGGTCTGAATATAAATTGTTCCGCAGCCGTTTTCATCAAGAGTGAGCTTATCTAATTCGTATCTGTTCACCTCTGCTGTGGTTTCCGCCCAATTTGTCCATGCGTTAGTTTTCGGTACGGTTGCTGATGCAATTACCCAATCGGTATTTGCCATAAGCGAAACATTTATTGTGCTTTCAGCATCCTGCTGTGAAGTTCTGAAGGTTATTCCCTTTAAACGGTTAAGCTTAACGCCGTTAAATCTCAGCCAATAGTTGCTTGTGCTGCCTGCGTCAAAGCCGCCGCTTGCTCCTGTTTTTTCATCAGCCAGATTTGCGCCGCCGCCGTTGTCCGCGCTTTCACCCTCTATCTGGAGGTTGGCATATACCTTTATAGAACCGCTCTTTTTATTCGTGTAATCGCTTGCGGTGATTTTATACACACCGTTTTCATACAGCTGCATTACTCCGCTCTGCATATCTATTTCGGCATTCTTTCTTGATGAGCCGTCAAGCCTTTCCACAGTCCAGATAAGCGTGCTATTAACCTCCGTGTCACCGCTGAATGCCTGCATTGCTATTTCAGCCGGATTATCCGCTGTAACAGTTCCGCTGATTGTCGTTTCCCCTGCTGTGTATGTGCCTATTCCGTCCTCGGAATATTCAATTCTGTTATCCTTTATCACATTGCTGTTTGCTGATTTAATCGTGTATTCTTCGGTAAGCTCAATTTTCGGAACAGACAGCATTTCAGCAACTGCATTCTTTACAAGCAGCTCCAGTCCGTCATCAAGCAACGCGGCGCTGACTTCACCATATGCCTTATCATATACCGCTTTCACCTTTAACCAGTTTTCGGCTGTATACGCAATCTCCGGACAGCTGCCGTATGCGTCGTCAAGACGCTTTAAATATGCCGCTTTCGCCTCAACTGTTATACCGTCCTTAAATTGTGTAACTACAGGGAATGACGTTGTGACTGTACTTTCACCCTTTACGGCTGTGACAGTTATGGTTGTTGTTCCCTCCTGAGTACCTGCGCTCACATTTCCGTCCGCGTCAACCGCCGCAATAGCCGTATTTGCGCTTGTGTATGTTACAGTAATGCCGTTTTCCGCAAAATCAGTGATAACCTTGTCATTTTTGAGCGTCACGCTCGCGCCTGCGTTTATACCGATTGCAGGCTTTACGATGTCTCCTGTTTTCGCGCCGTAAACCTTAAGTCCCGACGGAATTGTATACACATTTTTGAGCGTTTCGGCAATATCGCCGCTCACATTAAACTTAATTTCCTGTGCCGCCGCGTCAGCAGAGCTTCCGCCCACTTTTGCAGTGTATTCACCGTTTACGACATAATTCTTCTGTGTCTGCTCGTCAAAGAAGAATACATCGGAAATATCCAGCTTAAATGTAACTGTTTTTGTTTCACCTGCTTCAAGATCTATTCTTTCAAAGCCCTTTAGCTGCTTTATCGGGAGATTGTTTTGACCCGCTCCGGGAACTGAAATATACAGCTGCGCAACCTCCGTTCCGCGCCTGCTTCCCGTATTTGTGACATCAGCGGTAATGGTGACAACATCATTTGCGTCCGCGTTTGATTTATCAACCGCAATATCAGAATATTCAAAGCTTGTATAGCTTGAGCCGTAACCAAATTCATATACGGGAGTACCTGTGTAATACTGATATGTTCTTCCCGGATAATCTGCATTTTCATTATTTATATCGCCGGAAAGCTCATAGTTTGTGAAATTATAATCTATTCCGTCAATCTTCTGTCTTTCAGAGCCTATAGGCATCTTGTCAAGGTCGGACTTTTTGTACCATGTGGTTGACAGCTTACCCGACGGATTAACCTCGCCTGTCAGAATTTTTCCAAGAGCCTCGCCCTGTGTCTGACCGTTGTACGATGTCCACAGCAGTGCCGCGCACTTATCCTTTATGCTTTCAACATTCACCTGTCCCACTGTCTGTAACACTGCTATTGTCTTATCCGGATATGCGTTGCAAAGCTGCTGCACATGATTTTCCGACTGAGGCAAATCTATTGAGGCTCTGTCATTAGATTCACTTGAATCGGCTGTTGTAGTGCCGCCGTAGGCAATTATGTAATCGGCTTTGTCAAGCGAGGATTTATAATTTTCAACGGTAAATTCCGAGCTTGCGTTTACCTGAATATATAAATCAGCCGTTCCCGTGTATCCACCTGTTGCGCCGTTATATACTCCTGTATTTTCGATATAATCGTTTTCACTGTCTGTATTCGCGATTGCAATATTCGCCGCAGGCTGTGAAAGGCTTTCGTAGCAGATTGATACGGTCACGTTGGGCATTCCCGGAAGTGATGCGGCTTCAATTTTAATATCCGTTACATCTTTGAAGTCAACACCTGCAATACATGCCACACCCGATTTTGTGATATTGGTAAGAGATGAACCGCTCTTTGTCATTCCGTTCACCTTTGTTGCCGACGACAAATCAAGCGTTGTATTTCTACCTGTGCTTTTCACAAGAGTTATGCTCTTGATGTTAAGCAAAGGCGTTGTATCGCTTACATTGCCTATCAGTTCAACTGTTGAGTTTGGACTGATTTTCTTAACTGCATTTGTTATGCCCTCCATAGGAGTTGTTTTCTTTGTCGGCTCGCCGGAATAATCGCCCAGAACGACCTCGTCCGCATGGCTGCCCACAACGGCAATGGTCATTGTGCCGTCTGATAAGCTGGTTACACTCGCCTCTCCTACAGTTTTCGCCGCGCATAATGGCTTCATACCGGACAGGCTGTTCCATGCCATAAGCCTTGAGCCGGGCGCTATATCTGCTTTTTTCACTGTTGCAGTGCCGTTTGTGAATGTCAACGGTTCTGTTTCAACGCCGCTTAATATACCGTTATTATATGATGCAATTATCAGTTCGCCGCTTTGAGCGTCAGCATTAACAGTTACTATGCCGTTCTCATATTCTATATCACCAATTGTATTTTCACCTTTTAATGGAAGTGTGCCGTCATTTTCAAGTAGCACCCATGATTTTTCGGCCGCTTCTTCCGCCTTTTGAACGTGTTCGTCTGTTTCTATAACTGACGAGGTAATGTCCTGATACTTTGCGCCCTCATCAAACTCGCCTGTCTTCATACGCTGCAAAAACAGTTCATATACGGCAATATCAAGCATATCCTCGCTTATAAGTCCCTGCTGTACAGCCGCCGCAACCTGTCCTGTGCCGTTTGCGCCGCTGTTACAGTCAAGACTTGAGCCTGCCTCAATAATCTTCGCAACGGTCATCGGCGCAGTAATGTTGTCAAGCTCTGTATCGGGATACAGCTTTTTTCTTAACGGCTGTCTGCCGAACGCGTTATCCCACGCGCCGCAATCGCCTACAACAAAGCCGCCAAAACCGTATGTTCTGCGAAGTGTATCGTTAATCAGATATGAGTTTGCACTTGACGCTATATAATCAATTTTTTGTCCTGTTGATGACGATAAAATTTCGCCGTTGCGGTAAATTGTTGTTCCGTTATATGAGCTCATAACCGCGCCGGGGTCATAATTCTCGGTAATATCACGAAACGCACGCAGATAATATTCGCGCATGGTGCTTTCGTTGGCAACAGACGTGCCCGTCTGTCTTTCTCCCTCACAGTTATTCGCCGCGTAATGCTTAAGGGTTGTGATTGTCTTTATGTACTTATCGTCCGTACCCTGCATACCCTTAACAGCGTTTCCGCCTATTTCCGCCGTCAGATATGGATCTTCTCCGTAGCTTTCCTCATTTCTGCCCCAGCGCGGGTCGCGCGCCATATTAATTGTCGGATTCCAGTAGTTAAGGTCATACCTGTTATTTTTTCCTCTTGCTTCCG
>CAMCPC010000064.1 GCA_945876665.1 uncultured Oscillospiraceae bacterium | reverse complement strand
CTTGACCGTGCGCACATCTTAGAGGGCTACAAAATTGTTATAGACAATGTTGACGAGGTTATAAGAATAATCCGCGCATCGAAAAGCATCAATGACGCAAAGGCGGCATTGTGTGAACGCTTCAATCTGACCGACGCTCAAGCGGACGCAATAGTTAAGATGCAGCTGGGACGTTTGTCGGGTATGGAGCGTGACAAAATCGAGGAAGAATACGCCGAGGTATGCGCAAAAATCGCAGATTACCGTGACATTCTTGCAAACGAAGGCAGAGTGCTTGAAATCGTCAAGAATGACCTTGTAGAAATCAAGAACAAGTACGGCGATGAAAGAAGAACGGAAATATCAATGGTTACAACTGAAATTGATATTGACGACCTTATTGACGAGGAGGATATTGTCGTTACGCTGACTCACAGCGGCTACACAAAGCGCCTTCCTGTTGACACGTACAAGTCGCAGCACCGCGGCGGCAGAGGTATTTCGGGTATGTCCACACGCGAGGAGGACTTTGTTGAGCATCTGTTCACCACCACGACCCACCATACGCTGCTGTTCTTTACCTCAAAAGGAAACGTATATAAGCTTCGCGGCTATCAGATTCCGGAGGCGAGCCGTCAGGCAAAGGGTATGGCGATTGTAAATCTTCTGCCTATAGAAAGCGGCGAAAAGGTTACCGCTATGATTCCCATAAAGGATTTTGAGGACGGCAAGTACCTTACATTCATAACGCGTAACGGTATAATCAAAAAGACCAACGTTATGGACTATTCAAGAATACGCAACGGCGGACTCCGAGCAATCGACCTTGATGAGGGTGATGAACTTATCAGAGTTAAGCTTACCGACAACACACAGGATATTATCATCGGTACGCACGACGGTTACGCAATCCGCTTCAACGAAAAAGAAGTACGTTCAACGGGCCGTACAACACGCGGAGTTATGGGTATAAGACTGCACAGCGGCGACTATGTAATCGGCGCGTCAGTAGCACTTCCGAACAGTCAGCTTCTTACAATTACGGAAAACGGCTACGGCAAAAAGACTCCGCTTGACGAATACCGTATTCAGTCAAGAGGCGGCATGGGTATATTCACCTACAAGATAACCGAAAAGACAGGAAAGCTTGCGGGAATGAAGACCGTTACCGACGAGGACGATATAATCCTTATCACCTCAGACGGTATTATAATCAGAACTCATACCGACGAGATTTCCTCATACAGCCGCCAGACGCAGGGTGTCAGAGTTATGAAGCTTGACGAGGGCGTCAGAGTAGTGAGCATAGCGCGCACAGAACGTGAGGAAGAAAGCGATGAGGACGCTGAAGCAAACGAAGTGTCCGAAATTGCCGAAGAAAATATAACAGAAGGAGATGTCGAATAATTATGAAAAAATCAATCAGCGTTATAGCTGTAATTTTATCAATAATGATGCTCATAGCATCATGCGGTAAGGGTTCAGATAACAGCAAGCCTACACCTGCACCTGCTTCAACTCCCGATCCGGAGCTTGTCAAGAACAAGATAACCGCAACAATAGAGCTTGAGGATTATGATGACATAACACTTGAATTGTATCCCGACCTTGCTCCCGAAACAGTGGAAAACTTTGTGGAGCTTGCCGAGGACGGCTTCTATGACGGAACAGTATTCCACAGAGTTATAGAGGACTTTATGATTCAAGGCGGCGGTTACGATGAAAACCTTAAGCAAAAAAAGGCATCAAGTGTAAAGGGTGAATTTGCCGCAAACGGCTTTGAAAATACACTTTCCCATGTGAGAGGCGTTATTTCAATGGCAAGAGCACAGGATATGGACAGCGCCACAAGTCAGTTCTTTATCGTTCAGCAGGACTCAACATATCTTGACGGTCAGTATGCCGCATTCGGTATTGTTACGGACGGCATGGACGTTGTGGACGAAATCGCGTCAGTAAGAACAGGCTCCGTTGCCGCGTCAGGCATGGAGGATGTTCCTGTTGACCCTGTTATAATAGAAACAATCACCATTGATTCAGGAAGCTCATCAAAGAGCGGTAAATCATCTAAGGCTACCGCAAAACCGAAATCATCAAAAAATGATGATGCAGACGAAGATGATACAAAAGAAACATCAAAGCCTTCTTCAAAGGATGATGACGATGATACAAAATCAACACAAAAACCAACCTCCAAATCATCAGGCAAGTCATCAGATGATGAGGACGATATGACATCATTTTTCGGTCAGAACAACGGTTCTATCTAAAACAATCAAGGAGATAAAGTAATGAATATTGAAATAGAAATGGAAAACGGCGGCATTATCAAGGCTGAGCTTTATCCTGATACTGCGCCGATAACAGTAGAAAACTTTGTAAAGCTTATAGAAGACAATTTTTTTGACGGACTCATATTCCACCGTGTAATTTCAGGCTTTATGATTCAAGGCGGCGGTTACACAGCGGACGGTCAGCAAAAAGAAGCTGAATCAATCAAGGGCGAATTTGACAAAAACGGAGTGCCGAATCCTTTAAAGCACACACGCGGTGTACTTTCAATGGCGCGCACCATGTTCCCGAACAGCGCTTCAAGCCAGTTTTTCATCATGCACGATGATGCTCCGCACCTTGACGGTCAGTATGCCGCCTTTGGCAAGGTTACGGACGGCATGGACGTTGTGGATGAAATAGCGGAAACAGCAACGGACATGAGCGACAGACCTCTTGAGGATCAGATTATAAAGACAATAAGACTTGTGTAAAAGCAAACGACTTACGCAAAAAAATCCCTCATAAGCAGCGCTTATGAGGGATTTTTATAATTAAAATGTCATTTTCAGTGAAAAATACGCAATCACAAGTATTCCAAGCACTATTCTGTAATAGCCGAATACCTTGAAATCATGCTTTCTTACATAATTCATAAGGAATTTTATTGCCAGCATTGAAACCACATACGCAATTACCATTCCTGTAATAAGTATTGCCCACTCATTGCCTGTCATTGCAAGACCGTTCTTTGCAATTTTAAGAAGGCTTACGCCGAACATAACAGGTATTGCAAGGAAGAACGAAAATTCTGCCGCAACAGAACGTGAACAGCCGATCAGCATCGCGCCAAGGATAGTCGCGCCGCTGCGCGATGTTCCGGGGATTATGGACAGCACCTGAAACATTCCTATCAGAAGCGCCGTTTTATACGTCATGGAATTCATATCCTTTACGACTGTTTTTTTATGCTTCTTTTCAACGATTATGAACGCTATACCATAGATTATGAGCATTGCCGAAACAACGTACCAGTTTTCAAAATGCTCCATGAAATCATCAAGCACAAACCCTATAACCGCCGCGGGTATACACGCCACTATAACCTTAAACCACATTTCCCAGGTATTGCGCTTTTCCTCCGTACTTTTCGACGGTGCGAAAGGATTTAGCTTATGGAAATACAGCGTTACAACCGCAAGTATTGCTCCAAGCTGTATCACGTAAAGATAAAGGTCAGAAGCAGTAAAACCGCCCTTGTTCTGAATAAACTCATTCACAAGAATCATATGACCTGTTGAGCTTATCGGAAGCCATTCCGTGATACCCTCAACAATACCAAGTATAATAGATTTAATCATTTCAAAAAACAAAACTATAACAACTCCTTATTTAATTTTAGTTTTTGCATAGCTTATAATAAGATTTGCCGCGCCTTCAATGCCGAAGGTTTCAGCATTTATGCAAAGGTCATAATTGGACATAACGCCCCAATCCTTGCTTGTATAATAATCGTAATATGTACGGCGCTGTTTGTCCGTTTTGATTACCTTATCGCGCGCCTTGTTCTGCTTAAGTCCGAGCGCGTCCATTACACGTCCGGCTCTGTAATCAACGCTGCCGTGGATGAACACATTAAGCAAATCCACATTTTCATTTTCAAGCACATAATCGGCGCATCTTCCGACTATAACGCATGAGCCTTTTTTAGCGATTTCCTTGATTACCTCCGCCTGCGCGATAAACAGCTTATCATTTATCGGCATCTCGTAATAAATAGGCGCATTTATGCCCCTGAGAGAATAATTTCCGCTTGCCAAGGAATACAGGAAGCTGTTCGTTGCATGCTCATCAACTTCCTTTAATGCCTCTTGACTCAGATTGCTTTTCTGCGCCGCCATTTCAACAAGCTCCTTGTCATAAAACGGAATGTTGAAATACTCTGCCACCTTTTCTCCGACATTGCGTCCGCCGCTGCCGAACTGTCTTCCTATCGTAATTACTAATGACATAATTCATTCTCCTCTCTTTTATCTTTATGTCTTAATTTTCATTCATGGTTTTATAGTGCTCCCAGCTGGTGTTGACCTTATCAACATAGTTTCGCGTTTCCGTAAATGGAATATACTTAAGCGAAACACCGTCATCACTGTACCTCGAATCCTTCAGCCAGCTGTTTACATTGCCCATACCGCCGTTATATGCCGCAAGCGCTGTATCAATATTAACGTATATATCAATCAGATGGCGCAGATAATGACAGCCGAGCATTATATTTGTTTCAGGGTCCATATAATCGTCGTATGTCACCCCCATCTCCCTTGCATTCCATTCCGCTGTTTCCTCTGTAAGCTGCATAAGTCCTCCCGCAAAGCCTGAATGCGCTTCGGGAACGAAATTACTTTCCACCTTTATTACCGCCATTACAAGGAACGGGTCAAGGTCATTCTGATTGGCATATTTAACTATTATATCGGAATAAGCCACCGGATACTTTATCCTGAGGCTTGTTTCATAGCCGCCTATTATTCCGAGTATTGCGATAACAATCGCCAGTACTGCCAGAAAAGCTTTAAAAAGTTTACTCAAATCTATAACCTCTTTATTTCATCGTACAGCATATATACCTGACGTTTTAAATCATCAGTGCTGCCGCTGTTATATATGATGTACTTGGATTTTTGCCTGTAAAAATCATCATTGGGCTGTGCATCAAGACGCTCTGCCGCCTGTTCATCGGTAAGAGCGTCACGTTTTTTTATGCGTTCTGTCCTTACCTTTCTGTCAGCCATGACTGATACAATAAAGCCGCACAGCGGCTCAACACAGCTGCCGATTATCACTGCGCCGTCTATCGCAACTATATCCGCAGATGAATTCTTAATTTCCTCCACTACCTGTGCCTTTATATATTTATGCGTTATGCTGCTGAGCAACGCAGTTTTTTCATCATCTGAAAATGCTTCGTGCGCAAGCTTTTTTCTGTTTAATGTACCGTCAGCGTTAATAATTTCATTTCCGAATGCCTCCGTAAGCTCGTCAAGGCATTTGCTGCCTTTTGCAGTAATCTCGCGCGCTATCACATCCGTGTCTATTATGTCCACGCCTAATTCGCTAAGCATTGCAGAAACCGTGGTTTTTCCGCTGCCGCTGCCTCCTGTTATGCCGAAAACTATCATTTGCTGTTACACTCCAATTTCTATTTGAGCAGATTGCCTTTTTCTCAGATATTTTCTATCTGCCAATCAATCGGCTCCTTCCCCATCTGGGTAAGCATTCTGTTGGCGGTTTTGAAATGTCCGCAGCCGAAAAATCCTCTGCTTGCCGAAAGCGGACTCGGATGAGCCGCAGTCAGAATTTTATGATAAGGATTTGTTATAACCTTGATTTTTTCCTTTGCGTTATTGCCCCACAGCATGAAAATCACAGGGTTCTCTCTGTCGTTGAGTGCCTGCACCACGCGGTCGGTAAAGATTTCCCAACCCTTGTTGCGGTGTGAATTAGCCATGCCGTCACGGACGGTAAGCGAGGAATTTAAAAGCATCACGCCCTGCCTTGCCCACTTCTCTAAGTAGCCGTTATTCGGTATATACAGACCCAATTCATTCTGTAATTCCTTATACATATTCAGCAGCGACGGCGGTATTCTTACGCCCTTCTGCACCGAAAAAGCAAGTCCATGCGCCTGCCCCTCCTCATGGTAGGGGTCCTGACCAAGTATAACAACCTTTGTATCCTTATATGAAGTCCATTTCAGCGCATTGAAAATATCATACATATCAGGATGTATTTTGTGGGATTTATATTCCGTCTTAAGGAAAGAGCGGAGCTTTAAATAATACTCCTTATGAAACTCCTCAGCAAGGATTTCGTCCCAGTCATTTCCAATATTAACCAACACACCCACTCCTAAATCGTTTTGCTGATTACATTATACCAAAATCCAAAGCAAATTGCAAATATATTATACAAAATTATATGTAGCTGTTTATAGGAATATGGTAAATTTATATTCTATGCACAAAAAAGGAAACTGCGTCAATAGCAGTTTCCTTTTTTTTATTGCTGTTTTTCCTTTGTCCTCTTTATAATCTTAAGCCTTGTATGCTCCTCGCGTTCCTTTTCCTCAAGAGCGTTCTGGATTTCCTTTGAAAGGCGTTCATAAAGGGGGATTGTTATATTTTCAAGAGCGTTTGCTCTTTTCTGCGTCTTTTTGATATTCATTGCAAGACGATATACAGCGTTTTCGATTTCCGTAAGGCGCACCGTCATAACCTTAACCTCGTTGAACTTCACACTCGCCTCGTCAAGCGCGGAGGACGTGCCGTAAAAGCCGTATACAGGTCTGCCGTCCGGCTCATCGGAAGTTACAACAGGGATTTCCACACCCATTACGCTGCGCAGATCAATCCTCACACTGTTCTCAAGAACTGCCGAATGTGCAAGATTCTGCACCTTGCTGACACCCATGATTATGTTAGCCGATTCAAGTGCCTTATACGCTGCAGCAAAGGTTTCCTCAATTTTCGCCTCGACCTCCTTTGCCTCCTCAATCAAAAGCATCATTTCTCTGATGAGGATATTTCTTTTTTTGTCAAGCATTTCATAGCCCTGCTTGGAAAGACGCAGAGTATTTTTTGCCATCATCAGATTGCCCTTTGTGGGCGCTAAATTTTTCTGCATAATATCCTCCTCTTTATAAAGTAAATTATTGTTTAGCGGTATTGTGGGACGTCGTCCTCGACGTCCCGTTGTAGGGGCAGCTATCAGCCGCCCCCCCCGTACACATTTCAATTCGGGCGGATAATATCCGCCCCTACGAACGCACGCCAT
>CAMCPC010000063.1 GCA_945876665.1 uncultured Oscillospiraceae bacterium | reverse complement strand
AACAGGTGACGGCTATAAGTTTGCCTCTCAGGCAGGACATACGGTTATAGCCCCCAAAGCGTCGCTCATACCTGTGGTTACGGAAGAAAAATGGGTACGTGACATAATGGGACTGTCACTAAGAAATATTAAGATTACGGCGTATAACGTAAAGAACAAAAAGGTATTTTCAGATTTCGGAGAAATGCTGTTCACACATTTCGGGATTTCCGGACCTGTGGTGCTTTCCATGTCGGCATATCTCAAGAATATCGGCGCTGAAAAATACAGAATTGAAATTGACCTTAAAAGCGCGCTTACGGAGGAACAGCTTACGGCAAGGGTAATGCGTGATTTTGAGAAATATAATAAAAAGCACCTTATAAACAGCCTTGACGATTTACTTCCCAAGGCGCTGATACCTGTTTTAGTATCGCTGTCAGGGATAGACGCGCATAAGGCGGTAAATGAGATAACAAGGGAAGAAAGAAGCGAATTAGTAAGACTGTTAAAGCATTTTCCGCTTACGGCGGTAGGTGTAAGACCGGTTGAGGAGGCTATTGTCACCTCAGGAGGTGTAAAGGTAAGCGAGATAAATCCGTCCACAATGGAATCGAAGCTTGTAAAGGGACTATACTTTGCAGGTGAGGTCATAGACGTGGACGGCTACACAGGCGGATATAATTTACAGGCGGCATTTTCAACAGGCTATTTGGCAGGAGAAAATGCGTCGGTTACGGAGGAATGACAATGGAAGTTGGAAGCAAAGAGGTATGCAAGGCGGCAATTCAAATTGCGCTTACAGATTCAAGAGAGGAGGAAACTCTCTTAAAGAACAAAAATGCTGAGAGCGGAATACGCTCTGTGGCTATAGATTTCGGCAGTGATTTCGGCAGTGCTGTGCCGAAAATTCTTGAAAGAGCGGTAGTTGCCGCAAAGCGTGAAAACGTAATTGGCTCAACCCATGCCGAGGAGGGCGCGGTTGCCGGAGCGGCGCATGAGGCGCTGCAGCAGATTATGGATAAGTGCCTTGGACTTAACATGGGCGGCAAGATAGGCATTGCAAGACATGGCTCGCATATAAGCGTGTGCGTATTCTTCGCGATAGGTTTGCTTAATCTTAACGATATAGCGATAGGTATGGGACACAGAGCAGTATAAATTTACGAAAGGAAAATGATAATATGGCAGTAAGAGCAATACGCGGCGCGACGACCGCAGAGGAAAACACAAGAGAGGCAATAATAGATGCAACACTGGAGCTTCTGGGCGTGATTGAGGAGAAAAACGATTTGAAGCGCGCGGACGCAATATCTATAATATTTACCGTAACATCGGATTTGACGGCGGTATTTCCGGCGGCGGCGGCAAGGGAGATGGGACTTACGTTTGTTCCGCTTCTTGACATGGCTGCGCCTGCGATAGACGGCAGTCTGGAAAAATGTATACGCATCATGATACATATAAACACCGACAAAACAAAAGAGGAAATTAACCATGTGTACTTGCGCGGTGCAAAGGTATTAAGACCTGATCTGGTACAGGAGGATAAATAAGCTATGAATTATATTTCGGTTGCGATAGACGGTCCCGCGGGAGCGGGTAAAAGCTCTGTTTCAAAGGCGGTTGCAAAGAGCCTTGGCTATACATATATAGACACCGGAGCAATGTACCGCGCGGCGGCACTTTTTGCCATAGAGAACGGCATAGATATAAAGAATGAGCGTGAAAAGCTTATAAACCGCCTTGACGAGGTGAAAATAGATATAAGGTATACTGATGAGGGACAGCATGTATTCCTTGCGGGACGTGACGTTTCGGAGCGTATACGCAAGGAGGATGTATCAGTCGGTGCGTCTGATGTTGCGGTTATTCCGGAGGTAAGAGAAAAGCTTGTTGAGCTTCAGCGCAATATGGCGGAAAAGGATAACGTGGTAATGGACGGTCGCGATATATGCTCGCACGTGCTTCCTGATGCACAGGTTAAGGTGTTCCTTACGGCTTCAGCCGAGGCAAGAGCAAAAAGACGTTATGACCAGCTTTGTGAAAAGGGCATGGAATGTGATTTTGAGAAGATAAAGGCTGATATGGAGTACCGCGATAAAAACGACTCTGAAAGAGCCGTATGCCCGCTCAGAAAGGCTGAGGACGCCGTATTGGTGGACACTACCGACCTTACATTTGAGCAGTCTGTAGAAAAGATAAAGGAGCTTATTAAGAATGTTTTATAAAGTTTGCCGTGTTATAGTGCGGTTTGTAATGCTGTTTGTATTCAGGCTTAAATTCGTCGGACGTGAAAATGTTCCGAAGGAGGGCGGAGTTATTGTCGCGTTTAACCACAAAAGCAACTTTGACCCTGTTGTTGCAGGACTTAGCTGTAAGCGTCCGCTGTGTTTTATGGCTAAGGAGGAGCTTTTCAAAAATCCTGTGTTCGGCGCACTTATAAAGGCGCTGGGAGCGTTTCCCGTACGCAGGGGCAAGGGAGATATAGGTGCGATAAAAGCGTCGCTTAAAATCCTCGGCGAGGGAAAGGCAATGCTGATGTTCCCCGAAGGACACCGTATAAAAGACGGCAGAAAGGTAAAAGCTAAGCCGGGAGTTGCCCTGATTGCGCAGCGCGCGCAGGTTCCTGTTGTTCCTGTATGTATATCAGGCGAATATAAGTGGATGCACAAAATAACTGTTACATACGGAAAACCGATTTCTCTTGAGGAATATTACGGGCAGAAACCGGAACAGGAAAAAATCCAACAGCTTGCCGATAATGTGCTTGATGAGATAAGAGCGCTTTCATAAACGGAGGGAAAAATGATAAAGGTAGCAAAAACCGCCGGCTTCTGTTACGGTGTAAAGCGTGCCGTAGACGGCGTTTATAAGGAAATAGACAGCGAAAAGAAAATTGCGACGCTCGGACATCTTATTCATAATCCGCAGGTTATAGATGATCTTGAAGGCAAGGGCGTAATTTCTTATGACAGTGTATCGGAAATACCCAAGGACTATACTGTTGTTATAAGGGCGCACGGTGTCGGAAAAAATATATATGACGAGCTTGAGGGCAGAGAGGTGATTGACCTTACATGTCCGTTCGTGTCCAAGATACACAGAATTGTATCGGAACACCATGATAAGGGTTATCAGATAGTCATTGTGGGCGATAAAAATCACCCCGAAGTCATCGGCATAAACGGCTGGTGCGGAGGGGAAGCAGTCATCATAAATGACGTAAATTATAAAATTGACGAAAATTTAGCCGAAAAAGACCTTTGTATTGTAGCACAAACCACAATAAATAGAGAATTTTTTGGTGAAATCGTACAAAATATAAAAAAAACTTGCAAAAGTACCCTGGTTTTTGATACAATATGTAGTGCGACGAAGGATAGGCAAAAAGAGGCAGACGAAATTTCGAGAAATTCGGATATGATGATTGTAATCGGAGGAAAGGAAAGCTCCAATACAAGAAAGCTGTTTGAAATATCGAAAAGGAACTGTCCTGTTACCTATCACATCGAAACATTTGAGGATTTACCTCAAGAAAAAACATATAATAAAATAGGTATTACTGCGGGGGCATCAACGCCGGGCAGTATTATCGAGGAGGTAGTAAAGGCTATGAGTGAAAATGTAAAAAATGAGGAGAACTTTGCAGAACTGTTTGCACAGTATGAAAGCAAGACTCTAAACAACGGGGACATTATCGACGGTACGGTTGTCGAGGTTCGTAACAACGAGGTCATTGTTGATTTAGGTGGCTTTAAGTATAACGGACAATTGGCGGCAGACCAGCTGACAGATGACCCGTCACTTAAGCCGTCTGATGTTGTAAAAGAAGGCGATACAATCAAGGTTTACGTTGTAGGCGTAAATGATGGTGAGGGAAAAGTAGTTCTATCAAGAAAGAAATTGGTAGCTATGGAAAGCTGGAACAAAATCAAAGCGGCTTATGAATCAGAAGAAATTTTGGAAGGAAAGATTGTCAAGGCCGTTAAGGGCGGAGTTATCGCTCTTACAGATGGTTCACAGGTATTTATCCCTGCACGTCAGGCATCGGGAAGATTTGTACAGGACCTTCAGAGCCTTGTAGGAACAACAGTTAATTACAAGATTATTGAAATTGACGAAAGAAGAAGACGCGTTATAGGTTCAGTAAGAGTTATCCTTGAGGCTGAAAGAAAAGAAAGAGAAGAAAAGTTCTGGGCTGACGCTGAGGTCGGTAAGAAGTATCAGGGAACAGTTAAGTCACTTACATCATTCGGTGCATTTGTTGACATCGGCGGTGTAGACGGACTTGTTCATATAAGCGAGCTTTCATGGAATAAGATTAAGCATCCGTCAGAGGTTGTTAAGGAAGGCGACGTTCTTGACGTATATATCAAGGACATCAACGCAGAAACAAAGAAGATTTCTCTTGGTTTCAAGAAGATTGAGGACAATCCTTGGACAATCGCGCAGTCAAAGATTAATGTGGGCGACGTTGTTAAGTGTAAGATCGTACGTATGATGCCTTTCGGCGCATTTGCTGAAATTATGCCTAACGTAGACGGACTTATCCATA
The DNA here is from genome assembly GCA_945876665.1 of uncultured Oscillospiraceae bacterium. Taxonomy (GTDB): domain Bacteria; phylum Bacillota; class Clostridia; order UBA1381; family UBA1381; genus Hominilimicola. The sequence continues at coordinate 2,557 of CAMCPC010000063.1, read as the reverse complement.
TTTCACAGATTGCAGACAGAAGAATAGGCAAGCCTGAGGACGTGCTTACAATAGGAGAAGAAGTTGAAGCTAAGGTTACAGACCTTAACTGGGATGAAAAGAAAATCAGCCTTTCAATCCGTGCGCTTATTCCTGTACCGGAAAAGGAAGAGGAAGCAGAGGAAGAAGCTCCGGCTGAGCCTCAGAAGGCAGAAACTCTTGTATATTCAACAGATCCGGACGTTGAAGTTGAAGAAGCAATTGAGATTGAGCCTGCAGAAGAAGAGGAAGCTCCTGTTGAGGAAGCTCCGGCAGAGGATGCAGAATAATTTTAAAAAACCAAAGGCAGGTATTTTCCTGCCTTTTTTGGTTTTGCTACGGCGAAACAAAATTTTATTGGTATCAATATAAAAAGGGGTATTGAAAAATGACAAGACTTGACGAGTTTAAGAATAATGTGAAAGGTAAGAAGATTACCGTTATCGGTATAGGCATTTCCAATATGCCGCTTATAAAATACCTTGCAGAGCTTGGCGCGGACGTTACCGCCTGCGACAGACGCACAAAGGAGGATTTGGGCGATAATTATACAGAGCTTGAAAAGCTTGGTATACAGTTCAGACTTGGTGACGGCTATCTTGATAACCTTTCAGGTGATATAATTTTCAAAACACCCGGAATGCGTTTTGATGTGCCGCAGCTGCTTGAAGCAAAGGCAAACGGCAGCATAGTAACAAGCGAAATGGAGGTATTCTTTGACGTGTGTCCGTCACATATAATTGCCGTAACGGGCAGCGACGGAAAGACCACCACCACTACGCTTATTCATAAGATGATGACAAAGGCGGGATATACCACATGGCTTGGAGGAAACATCGGAAATCCGCTGCTTACAGACACAGAAAAAATGAAAGAGGACGATTGGGTAATTCTTGAGCTGTCCTCATTCCAGCTTCATACTATGAGAAAGTCACCCGAAATTGCGGTTATAACGAATATAAGTCCTAATCATCTTGATATGCACAAGGACTATCAGGAATATATTGACGCGAAGAAGAATATCATGCTTTATCAGCGTGAGGGCAACATTCTTGTTGTCAATGCCGATAATGAGGTGACTGCTAAAATCGGCAAGGAGGCAAAGGGCGCTGTAAGATACTTCTCAAGACAGGATACCGCTGACGTTTACCTTGACGGCGACACAATAAAACGCGGAAATGTGGAAGTGCTTAATATCAACGATATAAAGATACCGGGTATGCACAATGTGGAGAACTATATGACGGCTATAGCGGCTGTAAGCGGACTTGTTGACGATGATGTTATAGTTGACATTGCAAAGACCTTTGGGGGCGTTGAGCACCGCATAGAGCTTGTCAGAATACTTGACGGAGTAAGGTATTATAACAGCTCCATTGATTCAAGCCCGAACAGAACCATAAATACACTCCGCGTATTCCCCGAAAAGGTTATAATGATAGGCGGCGGCAAGGATAAGGGTATTCCTTATGACGAGCTTGGTCCCGCGCTTGCAGCGTACGTCAAAACGCTTGTGCTTATCGGCGCAACCTCGGACAAAATAGAGGAGTCACTCAACGCCGAAATACAAAGAACAGGCAAAGGAAAAAATATAGAGGTAATACGCGCCGCATCCTATGAGGATGCCGTAAATCAGGCAAGAAGCAGAGCGCAGGAGGGCGATGTAGTCATTCTTACACCTGCAAGCACAAGCTTTGATTTGTTCAGAAACTTTGAGGAACGCGGAAACCTGTTTAAGAAAATAGTAAATGAGCTGAAATAGTATGAGAAAATTAATAAGAAAATTAAGTGATATGCGCGGTATATCGGGACACGAATACAGACTTACCGATAAAATAAGCGAAATGTTTTCCGCGTACTGCGATGAAGTTAATATTGACCCATTGGGAAGTGTAATTGCCGTAAGACGATGCGGAATACCGAATGCGCCGAAGCTTATGATAGAGGCGCACTGCGATGAAATAGGTCTTATGGTAACGTCCGTAACGGACGAGGGGTATCTGACATTCGCAAACGTGGGCGGAGTTGACGAGAGAACACTGCCGTCAACCGAGGTTACAGTACACGGCAAAGAGGATTTGTGGGGCGTAATCGGCATAAAGCCTGCGCATTTGCAGGAGAGTGGCAAAACCACAAAAATAAGGGATATGGCTGTTGACACAGGACTTGATGCGGATAAGGTAAAAAAAATCGTGTCAGTAGGCGACAGTATAACACTTGCGCAGTCAGTTGGAAAGCTTGGCAAAAAGCAATTCAGCGGTAAATCACTTGATGACCGCGCAAGCGTGGCAGCAATAATGAAAGTTATGAAGAATATAAAGGAGCTTGACCTTAATATTGATGTGTACGCCGTTGCGGCTGTACAGGAGGAGGTCGGCTGCCGCGGCGGCAAGACTACCGCATACGGCATCAATCCCGATATGGCTGTTGCCATTGACGTGTGCCACGGCATTACGCCCGATAACAGCGACAATGCCTTTGAGGTAGGAACAGGAACGGTTATTTCCGTAGGCCCTAATCTTCACCCTAAGCTTACGGA
>CAMCPC010000062.1 GCA_945876665.1 uncultured Oscillospiraceae bacterium | reverse complement strand
CTTAGCGTTGAGGGCTACGGCGGCATGATTATGTCCTCATGGCTTGACAGACCACTGTCCGTCAGCGGACGCGTCGTGACGGTAAGGGAAGGAAAAATAGTGACGCGTCTTGTGAATATTGATCGTGACCTGCTCGTTATTCCGAGCCTCGCAATCCATATGAGCAGGGATATAAACAAGGGATATGAGTTTAATATAAAGCGTGATATGTGTCCGCTTGCCGGCGAAAAGGACGGTGCGCTGATGGATATTGTCGCCGAAAGCGCGGGTGTTAAAAAGGATGATATAAAGGGCTTTGACTTGTCGCTGTATAATCGTATGAGAGGAACAGTAATCGGTACGGATAACGAGTATTTCTCCGCGCCGAGAATTGATGATTTGCAGTGCGTTTTCTCCACCCTTGAGGGATTTCTGAAATCGGAAAGTGAAACGGCGATGCCTGTGTTTGCCGCCTTTGATAATGAGGAGGTGGGCAGCGGAACGAAGCAGGGCGCAAAATCAGGATTTCTGCGCGATACCTTAGAGAGAATAAATGCCGCCCTTGGCGGTGATGGCGAGGATTACAAGAGAGCAGTGGCACAGAGCTTTATGCTGTCCTGCGATAACGCCCACGCTGTTCACTCCAATCATGCCGACAAGTCGGACGCATGTAACCGCGCGTACATGAACGGCGGTATCGTGATAAAGTATAACGCTAATCAGCGCTACACAACGGACGCTGTTTCGGAGGCTGTTGTTAAGTATGTGTGCGAAAGGGCAGATGTGCCGTATCAGCTGTATGCCAACAGGAGTGACATCCCCGGCGGCTCAACGCTGGGCAATCTGTCAAATGAAAAGGTGTCTTTGAATACTGCTGATATAGGTCTTGCGCAGCTTGCCATGCACTCTGCCTATGAAACGGCAGGAAGTAAGGATACGACATATATGATTAACTTTGTAAAGACATTTTATGAAAGCAATTTGGAATTTTGAATTTTAATCCCCTGTATCTTGACATTACAGGGGATTTTTAATATAATAATAAGATAAGAATTAGTTTGTAAAACAAAGGAGAATAGATTAATTATGAAACCAATGGGCGTAAATGAAATTCGTGAAAAGTTTCTGAGCTTTTTTGAATCAAAGAACTGTTTAAGACTTGGCAGCTTCCCGCTTATTCCGAAGAATGACGCGAGCCTGCTTCTTATAAACTCAGGTATGGCTCCTATGAAAATGTGGTTCCAGAATCCTGAAACCGCGCCGAGAAGACGTGTTACAACCTGTCAGAAGTGTATCAGAACAGGCGATATTGAAAATGTGGGAAAAACTGCGCGTCATGGTACTTTCTTTGAAATGCTCGGTAACTTCTCTTTCGGAGATTACTTCAAGCATGAAGCAACGGCATGGGCATGGGAATTCTTTACAAAAGTTATGGAAATACCTGCCGAGCGCCTTTGGATTTCAGTATATGAGAACGACGACGAGGCAAAGGACATATGGATAAACGAAGTCGGCATTGATCCGTCACATATTGTAAAGCTTGGCAAGGACGATAACTTCTGGGAGCATGGCACAGGTCCGTGCGGTCCTTGCTCAGAAATATATTTTGACCGTGGCGAGGAATACGGCTGCGGCAGTCCGACCTGCGGCGTAGGCTGTGACTGCGACCGTTTTATGGAGGTCTGGAACCTTGTGTTCACACAGTTTGACAAGGACGAGGACGGCAACTATAATCCGCTTCCAAACCCGAACATTGATACGGGTATGGGTCTTGAAAGACTTGCAGTTGTTATGCAGGGCGTGGACAATCTTTTTGAGGTAGACACCGTTCAGGACGTTATGAAGCATATCTGCTCTATTGCAGGCATTGAATACAAAAAGGACGAAAAGAAGGACGTTTCACTCCGAGTTATCACCGACCATATCAGAAGCACTGTTATGATGGTTTCGGACGGCGTTATTCCGTCAAACGAGGGCAGAGGCTATGTTCTGCGCCGTCTTTTAAGACGTGCTGCAAGACACGGTAAGCTTCTTAATATTGACAGACAGTTCCTTTTTGAGGTTGCGGACACAGTTATTGACTGTTCAAAGGACGCTTATCCGGAGCTTGAGGAAAAGAGAGAATATATCAAGAAGATTATCAAGAAGGAAGAAGAACGCTTTGACGCTACAATCGACAACGGTATTGTGGTGCTTAACGGCTATATCGAGGAGGCAAAGAAGAACGGCGCAAAGAGCCTTACGGGCGAGGAAGCGTTCAAGCTTCATGATACCTACGGCTTCCCGCTTGATTTAACGATTGAAATGGCACAGGAGCAGGGACTTGAGGTTGACGTTGACGGCTTCAATGCGGCAATGCAGGAGCAGAAGGAAGCTGCAAGAAATGCAAGAGCAGACGGCTCAAGCTGGGATGCTGACGAAACATATGAATTTGAAAATGCCGAGCCGACAGTATTCGTAGGCTATGACACGCTTGAAACAGAAGCAAAGGTTGTGGGAATAGTTGTTGAAGACGAGGGCGTTTGTGATGAAATTATTGAAAATCAGAGCGGATTTATCGTAACAGACAAGACTCCTTTCTATGCAGAAATGGGCGGTCAGGTCGGCGACATTGGTACAATTGCCGTAAACGGCAAGATAGCAACAGTAGTGAATACAACAAAAACAGATGACGGCTATTATTTGCATGAAGTAAATGTTCAGCTTGCTCCTATAAAATTGGGCGATACTGTAACAATGTCTGTTGACAAATCAAACAGAATGTCAGTCTGCCGTAACCATACCGCTACGCATATTCTTGACAAAGCACTCAGAGACGTACTTGGCTCGCACGTTGCACAGGCAGGTTCTCTTGTTACAGCGGACAGACTTCGTTTTGACTTCTCGCATTTCGAGGCTATGACTTCGGAGCAGATAAAGCAGACAGAGGAGATTGTAAATCAGAAAATTCTTGAAAGCATTGATGTTAATGTTCAGGAGCTGCCGATTGACGAGGCTAAGAAATTAGGCGCAATCGCATTGTTCGGCGAAAAGTACGGCGACATTGTAAGAGTGGTTTCAGTGGGTGATTACAGCGTTGAATTCTGCGGCGGTACTCATCTTACAAACTCGGCGCAGTGCGGCTTGTTCAAGATTGTTTCAGAGGGCGGTGTTGCAGCGGGTGTAAGACGTATCGAGGCTGTTACAGGTAAGGGCGTGCTTGAATATATAAAGAATAATGACGCGCTTATCGCAAACACAGCCGCCGCACTTAAGACAAATCAGATTCATGAGATAGACAAGAGAGCCGAAAGCGTTATGACACAGAGCCGTGAGCTTGAAAAGCAGATTGACGATTTCAAGCAGAAGATGGCTGCCGCAAAGGCAAACAATATTATGGCGGGCAGAAAGCATATCGGCGATATTCAGCTATTTACCGCGCAGGTTGACGGCATGGGCGCGGACGAAATGAAGGCTATGGCAGATAAGATTAAGGCGGAGGTTCCTAACAGTGTTGCCGTTATGGGTGCGCTGACGGACGGAAAGATTACCTTTGTAGCTATGGCTTCAAAGGACGCTGTCAAGATGGGTATTCACTGCGGTCAGATTATAAAGGACATTACAGCAATCGCAGGCGGACGCGGCGGCGGTAAGCCGGATATGGCGCAGGGCGGCGGCAGCGATGCAAGCAAGATTGACGACGCGCTGGCAAAGGTTGACGAGATAGTAGCAGCGCAGACAAATAAGTAAGGAGTGTTTAAAATGGATTGCTTATTTTGTAAGATAATTAACGGTGAAATCCCGTCAACAAAGGTTTACGAGGACGACATGATGCTTGCATTCCGCGATATAAATCCACAGGCGCCGGAGCATATTGTGATTGTGCCGAAGTGCCATATTGCGAGCGCAAATGAAATAACTGCTGAAAATGTACAGTACGTTGCGGCTATATGGGAAAAGATACCGCAGATTGCGGCAGAATTGGGATTTGCCCAAAACGGCTACAGAGTTGTCAATAACTGCGGCGAGGACGGCGGTCAGACCGTTCCTCATCTGCATTTCCACCTTATGGGCGGCAAGAAATTTACAGACCTTTAATTTAAAAGACGGCGTAAGCCGTCTTTTTTTTCTTGCAATAAGTAGCTTAATATTGTATAATAATGTTAATAATGATTTAAAGGGGGTATAATTTATGAAAATCGTTCTGCTAACCGCGCTGGGAGTGGGCGGCTCGACCATAGCCGGCGCTTTAATCGGTTTTTTGCTGAAAAAAATTCCGCATAAATTCAATGATATAATTCTTGGTTTTGCGGCGGGCGTAATGCTCGCGGCAGCTATTCTCGGACTTATAATTCCTGCCACGGAATACGGCACAAAATTGAATATCCTTGTTGTAATTGCCGGAATTATGGCAGGAGCAGTCTTTTTAAGTTTCATAGACAAAATTGTGCCGCATCTTCATCATCTTGCGGGCATTGATAAGGAAAAGCATGGCGGCAATACGGAGCATCTGAATAAAATACTGCTTTTTGTTATGGCGATTGCAATACATAACCTGCCGGAGGGAATTGCGGCAGGTGTCAGCTTTGGCACAGGAAATATCGGCGACGCATTTACTGTTGCGGGCGGTATAGCCCTGCAGAATATTCCGGAGGGAATGGTTATTATAGCGCCCATGCTTGCCGCCGGCATAAGCAAAAAACGAACCTTTCTGATTGCGCTTTCAACAGGCCTTGTGGAGGTTGTGGGAACCCTGGTGGGATATTTTGCAATATCTGTTTCGACTGTAATTCTTCCGTTTGCGCTTGCCTTTGCGGGAGGTACAATGCTGTATGTAATCAGTGATGAAATGATTCCCGAAACCCATTCGCACGGCTACGAAAAAGGTGCGACCTATTCATTGCTTATTGGATTTTGCGTGATGCTGTTCATGGATATAATGATATAAATTTTTAATGCCGCCGACGCGGCATTTTTTTATTGGAAAATTATCGGCTCATAAATATTTTAAATTAATTTTAAAATACCTCTTGACAAATTATACTATGCGTAGTATAGTATTATGTGAAAGGGGGCATTTAATATGGATGTTCAGCTGAAACGCGGACTTTTGGAGGTTTGCGTATTAACAGCAATAAAAAAAGAAGATTCCTACGGATACAAAATCATAAAAGACATTTCACCTTATGTATCAATTTCTGAATCCACGCTCTATCCTATTTTAAAGCGTCTGGAAAGCTCAGGTCTTATCACGGTGTACACCGTTGAGCATAACAGCCGTTTGAGGAAATACTATCATATAACGGACGAGGGTAAAGAGAGAATATTGGAGTTTCTGGAGGAATGGAAGGACGTAATGAAGGCTTACGATTTTATAAAGGAGGGGTTTAACGATGAATAAAAATGAATTTTTAGAAAAGCTTACAAACGCACTGTCGGGACTTCCGCAGGAGGAAAAAAAGAAAACGCTTGACTATTACTCAGAGATAATTGATGACGCGGTTGAGGACGGTGATGACGAACAGGAGGTTATCGCAAGGCTCGGCAGCATAGATGACATCGCTGAAAAAATAATAAACGAAACACCCATACGTAAATTCGTAAAGGATAACGTTAAAAGCTACAACATGAGCATACCTGTTATCATATTACTCATTATCGGTTCACCGATATGGCTGTCGCTGCTGACCGCGGCATTTTCCGTTGTATTCTCATTGTATGCGGCGATATGGTCAGTGGTAGCGGCATTGTTTGCGGTATTTGCCGCGCTGGCACTGTCGGGAGTGGCATTGATTATTGCCTCGCCGTTTCTGATAGGCGTAAAGCCCGTTGAGGCGATGTTCTCATTCGGTACGGCGCTTGTATGCGTGGGTGTATCGGTATTTTTGTTCTTCCTGTCAGTGTGGAGTGCGAAATTGGTTATAAGACTTACAATATTAATAGGTAGAAAAATAAAGGATATATTCATTAAGAAAAGGAGCGGAGTAAGATGAAGACGAAAAAAATAATATTTATCATTGCCGGACTTCTTGTACTGTTCGGAGCAATTATTGCAGGAATAGCTGTCGCATTAGCCGGAACGTACTCCTCGGACAACACGCAGATACAGACGCACACCATAACCGAAAGCATATCGAAAATAAACATATCCGCAGATACTGATGACATACGCATAGTCACGGCTGATACGGACAGCATAAAGGTAACGTACGCAGAGGACAAAATCCGTAAATATGATTTCAGCGCGGAAAACAACACGCTGTCGCTTAAGAGTGTTTCAGGAGATACGCTTGGACTTAAATGGTATGATTATGTAAGCTTTAATATCAATTTCAAAGACAGAGTCGAGGGCATAACGGTGGAGGTGCCAAAGGGAGTTAGCGCGGATATAACGCTGAACGCAAAATACGGCGACATTTATATGGCTGATTTAAAGGGCAGTATGAGCGCAAAAGCGGACAACGGAGATGTTGAAATAGTAAAAAGCGAGTTTTCAAAGCTTGAATGTGATGTGGACTATGGAGATATAGACATGGAAAAGGTAGCATCTGACAGCATAAAGCTTACGAATGACTGCGGTGATATTGATATTGAGGAGGTATCGGGTAATATTTCAGCGAGCTGTGCATACGGCGATATTAATATCGAAAGGATTTCAGGAAACAATATAACACTTGAAAACAATTGCGGTGATGTTGAGGGTACAATCCTTGGCAATGAAGCAGATTACACAATCAATGCCGAAACAAACCTTGGAGATAAGAACATACAAAACAGAACAGGCGGTAAAAATACGCTTAATGTAAGAACAGACCTTGGCGATATATTTATAAAATTTGTGTAAGCAATCAAAAAAACGGACCTTGAAGTCCGTTTTTTGTGATTACTTTCCAAGCGCCTGATCAATATCTACAATAATATCGTATGCGTTTTCAATGCCGACACTAAGTCTTACAAGGTCTGCGCTTATACCGCCTTCAAGCAGCTGTTCGTCCGTCATCTGACGGTGCGTTGTGCTTGCGGGATGCAGCGCGCAGGTTCTCGCGTCCGCAACGTGGGTTACGATTGCGGCAAGCTTCAGATTATCAAGGAACTTTGTAGCCGCCTCGCGTCCGCCCTTTACACCGAACGATATAACGCCGCTCGCGCCGTTGGGG
>CAMCPC010000061.1 GCA_945876665.1 uncultured Oscillospiraceae bacterium | reverse complement strand
CGCCGACCATATCGCTCCGTCAAATAATAACGATGCTATTGCCTATATAATTGAACATATAAAATAAAAATTCGTTAATCCGTCAGAGTATTACCTCTGACGGATTTTCTGTTTAATTTCTTGCACGATTTCCACAACCTTGAATTTTACAACCACCTCGTTATTTTTCTGTGTGATTATGTCATAGGTGTCAGCGTCAAGGTTTTCACGCAGAATTTTTTCACTTTCCTGACTCAGCGTTATTTCCTCGCCCTCCTTAAAGCACAGCGGCGGATACATTACGCACCACCAGTTGAGACCTTCGCCGCTGCCGAGGACAATTCGTACGCCGTAATAATCTCCCGCAGGGAGCGTCATGGATTTGTATGTCTTTTCGGGGAATGGAAATTTTCCGTACATTGCTTGTGACGTGTATGTAAAGCCGTTTTCCAATAACACTCTGTCGGCTATTTCTTCTATTTCATCAAGATTATTTACTATTTCTTTCTTGCATTTGTCCTCATTTTCGGAGGAAAGCCTGTTTCCAACCTCTCTAAGAACCGCGTCACGTACCTTTATCTTTACATTCTGGTCAGCCTCGCTGTCACTGTTCGCTATTATGTGCAGTCTTATAAGGTTAGATTGCAAATCCGCCTGAACACTGTCGGAATATGATGTGATTACCACCGTCATGCACAGTGCAAGGGCGAATGTCGCTATAAATTTATTCATGGTTTTTACCTCGCTTTTATATTTTCATTTCTAAGTATTAACATTTTTTCAGTTTCAATACATATTTTCTGTTTATCAATGGAAATACTAAAGAAAAAATCAATGAGGAGGAAGTATTATGAAAAAAATACTTTCTGCCCTGCTGGCATTTGTTTTTCTGACAGCGGCGGCAGTTTATTACGTATCTGAGGACAGAGCCTACGCTGTCAATGCCTCGGCGAATGACAAACAGCTTTTAGCGAGAGCTGTGAACGGAGAAGCGCGCGGAGAACCATATGAGGGACAGGTTGCTGTTGCGGCGGTTATACTGAACAGGGTAAAACATTCATCATTTCCGAACACGATTTCGGGTGTGATTTATCAGCCGGGTGCTTTTACAGCCGTCAGTGACGGACAGATAAACGTGCCTATTGACGAGAATTCAACGGTATATAAGGCGTGCAACGACGCGCTCAACGGCTGGGACCCATCGGGCGGGGCGATATACTATTTCAATCCCGACACTGCCACAAACGCATGGATATGGTCGCGTCCGCTTATCGTGAAAATAGGCAAGCACAGATTTTGCAGTTAGGAGGAACTTGAATAATGGAAAAAAACAAAAGTATACACATCTGGCTATATGTCCTGCTTGTGGCAGGAATCATTGCGGCACTGATATGGGGATTTACTGCGAGTAAGAATGCAAAAGCAATTGAAATCACCAATGAGAACCAGTATAACAGAGCGTTCCATGAGCTTGTCGGTTACGTGGACAATATCGACACACTTTTAAGCAAGGCACAGCTTACAAAAAGTCCCGCCCAGCTTGCAAAGCTGTCAAGCGATATATTCCGCCAGAGCGCGGAGGCAAAGTCATGCCTTGGTCAGCTGCCAACATCTGAGGTACAGCTTGACAACACATCAAAATTTCTGTCACAGGTGGGCGACTACACATATGTGCTGTCGCAGGATATGATAAACGGCGAAGAAATTTCACAGGAGCAATATGACAATCTTGCATCGATGAACGAGTATGCCGCAACGCTGAAAAACACACTTTCCGACATTGAAAACAGAATTTACAGCGGTGAAATACGCATTTCCGATGTGAACAGCAAAAAGCGCGGAACGGTTGCAGACGCGGCGGGCAACAGCATACTTGAGGATTTGGAAAATGTGGAAAAATCCTTTGACGAATATCCATCACTGATTTATGACGGGCCGTTTTCGGAGCATATAGAGAACAGAGAATCGGTAATGCTTAAAAATGCGTCTGATATTTCACAGGAGGACGCGCTTATAAAGGCGGAGGAATTTCTCGGTAACAAGGGTGATGGTCTGACCTTTGAGGGTCTTTCGGAAAACACAGCTATTCAGTCATATACGTTTATAAAGAATGCCAATGATGAACAGATTTCCATAAGCGTAACAAAAAAAGGCGGATATATTCTGTCCTATCTTGACAGCAAAAACTTTGGTGAAGAAAAGCTTAATATAGAAGAAGCCACGCAAAAGGCATCACAGTTTTTACAGCAAAACGGCTTTTACAGTATGCAGAGCAGTTACTATGAAAAGTCGGGAAGTATAGCCACAATTAATTTTGCATATGTTCAGGATAACGTCACCTGCTACAGTGACCTTGTAAAGGTGCGTGTTGCTCTTGACACAGGCGATATTGTGGGTATGGAGTCAAAGGGATACCTTATGAATCACTGTGAAAGAGAACTGTCAATGCCGAAGCTTACAATGGAGGAGGCAAAGTCAAAGATTTCCACAGGTCTTGAGGTTTCAGGCACAAAGCTTGCGCTTGTGCCTAAGGACAGTATGCGAGAGGTGCTTTGCTATGAATTCAAGGGCGCTTTTAACGGAAAGAATTTCCTTGTGTATGTCAACGCGGATAACGGACGTGAGGAGGAAATATTCCTTCTGATTGAATCAGAGGAAGGTATTTTGACAGTTTAAGCATATAAAAAACGGCGTTCGTGTTAACGCCGTTTTTACATATTAAAATCTGAAATCTCTCTTGCCGTCCTCTATTTCTTCAAGGTATTTTTCAGCGATTGACCGTACCTTGTCATTCGGGACTTTTTTCATTTCGGCTTCAATCAGCTTTTCGCCTGTTTCGCGCGTTTTTTCGGAAGCGTAGTCAACAAGATATTCCTTAAGCGTCATCAGTGCGTTTGGCTGACAGCAGTTCTGTATTGCGCCTGTTTTGGCAAGCGACATAAAACGGTCGCCTGTTCTGCCTTCTCTGTAGCATGCCGTGCAGAAGGACGGAATGTAACCAAGCTCCATGAGCCAGTTTACAACCTCGTCAAGAGTACGAGTGTCGCTTCTGTCAAACTGAGCGGTGTTTTCCTCCTCCTTTTCAGGCTCGACATAACCGCCAACGCTTGTGCTTGACGCGCCGCTTATCTGTGAAATACCCAATTCAAGCGCCTTTTTCCTGTTCTTTTCGCTTTCACGAGTTGAAACAATCATGCCTGTGTACGGAACGGCAATTCTGATAATTGCGATGATTTTCTGCCATATTTCATCGGGGACTGCGTTTGAAAAATCGTCCACATCAATATCATCGGCAGGGCATATACGCGGCACGCTGATTGTGTGCGGGCCTACGCCGTGTACGGCTTCAAGATGCTCCGCGTGCATGATAATGCCGACTAATTCATAGGCATAGGTATTAAGTCCGAAAAGAACGCCAAGACCAACATCGTCAATACCGCCCTCCATAGCTCTGTCCATAGCCTCTGTATGGTAGCGGTAGTCATGTTTCGGACCTGCGGGGTGAAGCTCTTCGTAATTCTTTTTATTGTAGGTTTCTTGGAACAGAATATATGTGCCAATTCCTGCCTCTTTCAATTTTCTGTAATTTTCAACTGTTGTTGCGGCAATATTCACGTTCACACGTCTTATAGCGCCGTTTTTGTGCTTTATTCCGTAAATTGTATTGATACATTCAAGGATATATTCAATCGGATTGTTCACAGGGTCTTCACCCGCCTCAAGTGCAAGACGCTTGTGTCCCATATCCTGCAATGCTATAGTTTCAGCCTTTACCTGTTCCTGTGTCAGTTTTTTGCGGCAGATGTGCTTGTTCTTTACGTGATACGGACAGTATACACAGCTGTTAATGCAATAATTTGACAGGTACAGCGGAGCGAACATAACAATTCTGTTGCCGTAAATTTTCTGCTTTATTTCACGCGCAAGAGAATACATTTCCTCGTTCAGGTCGTCATACTGACAGGCTAAAAGAACAGCCGCCTCGCGGTGTGTTATGCCCTTGCAGTCTCTCGCTCGGTCTATGATTGACTTTATAAGCTCTCTGTCAGCCTTGTGTTTTTCGGCATATTCAAGAGAGTCTGTGACCTCTTTGTCGTCGATAAATTCATCTGCATTCAGTGATTTTGGATTATACATGATTCTTACCTTCTTTCTGAATATACTATACCATAAAAATCTATTTTGGTAAATAAGTATTTGAAAAAAAGTTGCAAAATATCAGGAAAAATGATATACTTATAATATTGATACAGGAACGGAGGGATATTATGCAGAGTGATATGTTCGGAAAATGCGGTCTTACGCAGTTTGTGGGCGTAGGCGTGTGCGACACAATCGGACTTGTAATCGCAAATGTGGACGAAGAACTTAAAAAGCAGATGAATATCCCCGAAAAATTCCACGCAATCGGACTTATAGGCTCGCGAACAGGTGCGGGAGCGCAGATTCAGGCTGTGGATGACGCTGTAAAGGCAACCTCAACGGAGGTTATTTCTATTGAAATTCCGCGTGACACAAAGGGCTGGGGCGGTCACGGAAACTTTATCATAATCGGCGGCGAAACCCCGTCGGACGCAAGACGCGCCGTTGAACTGGCGCTTGAATATATAGACATAAACGCGGGCGAAATTTACATAAGCGAAGCGGGTCACATGGAGTTTCAGTACAGCGCACGCAGCGGCGAGGCTATAAATATGGCTTTCGGCGTGAGAGTGGGACAGCCGTTCGGATTTGTATGCGCGTCACCTGCGCCGATAGGTATGGTTATTGCGGATATTGCTATGAAATCGGCAGGTGTGGAGCTTGTAAAAACACTCCGCCCCGACAGCGGAACAAGTCATTCAAACGAGGTTATTATAATATTTACAGGTGAAGCGTCAGCCGTAAAGACGGCAGTTACGGACGCGCGCGAGGCAGGTATGCAGCTTTTGCGTTCGCTCGGCTCAGAGCCGTTGTCTGTTACAAAACCATATATAACAAAATAAAACGGTAATTAAAAATGAAGTATCATTTTTAATTACCGTTTCTTTGCGGTTAAACTATTATGATAGTAGGTTTAACTCCGGAATGACTTATTTCATTCTGCTTTCGTAATCCGCAATCATCTTTTTAACCATCTGTCCGCCGACTGATCCTGCCTGCTTAGCAGTAAGGTCGCCGTTGTAGCCCTGCTTAAGGTTTACGCCTACTTCACTGGCTGCTTCCATCTTGAACTGTTCCATAGCCGCTTTTGCTTCAGGAACCTGAATCTTGTTTCTGCTCATTTCTTTTCCCTCCTTAAAAACCAAAGTCTTTAATCTATTTAAATTTTGTGTCGAATTATATCGACTACACTACTATTTTGTACACTGTTAAAAATAATATTCGAAAAAAAGTTAGTAATATTTAACTGATTAAATTGTTGAAAAAAATGTCGTATAGTGTTATAATCTGTTTGATAATAATATGGTATGAAAAGGGACGGTTTTTAATGATTAAGAAAATTATGCGATACAAGCTGAAATCAGCCTCGAATTATATGCTGACATTTCTTAAGTGGGGACTTATAGCTGTAATAATCGGACTTGTAGGCGGCGGAATAGGAGCGATGTTCCACACAAGCGTACATCACGCGAATTTGCTTTTTTCGAAATATGATAAGCTTATACTGCTTTTGCCTGTGGGCGGACTTGTTATCGTTGCAATTTATAAAAAATGCAGAATGCTCGAAAACAAAGGCACTGACAGCGTAATTGAGTCAATCAGAAGCCATAAGGGCGTGCCGTTTGCGCTTGCGCCGCTGATTTTTATAAGCACTGTAATAACGCATCTTCTCGGCGGAAGCGCCGGCAGAGAGGGCGCTGCACTGCAGCTCGGCGGAAGCATAGGCAGCAGTATAGGAAAATTATTCCGTATTGACAAAAAAGATATGCACATGGTTATAATGTGCGGAATGAGCGGTGTATTTTCGGCGCTGTTCGGCACACCTATAACGGCTGCATTTTTTGCGCTTGGCATAACGAGCATCGGAACAATGTATTATCCGGGAATTGTGCCGTGTATGATATCGTCGCTGACGGCATATCTTATCACAACTCTTGTCGGAATGGAGCCGACATATTTCCCTATGATATATACTCCTGAGGTTTCTGTCATAACTGTTCTGCAAACAATACTTATAGCAGTATTATGCGCGGAGCTGAGCATAATTTTCTGCACAGTTATGCACTATACTGCAAGATATATGCGTATATGGTTCAAAAATCCGTATATACGAATATTTGTCGGCGGACTTGCAATAGTTGCACTTACGTATATTCTCGGCACAAGGGATTATAACGGCGCAGGTATGAACGTTATTGAAAATGCCGTTACAGGCGCGTATACAAAGAACTGGGCATGGGCGCTGAAAATTGTGTTTACAGCGATTACAATCGGAGCAGGGTATAAGGGCGGAGAGATTGTGCCGACATTCTTCATCGGCGCGACCTTCGGCTGCTTTATAGCAAGGCTTATCGGTATAACGCCCGGCTTCGGCGCGGCTCTCGGAATGATTTCTATGTTCTGCGGAGTGCTAAACTGTCCTGTGGCATCAATAATTTTAAGCGTTGAGGTGTTCGGCTCAAAGGGACTGATACTTTTTGCCATTGCTGCGGGTGTAAGCTATATGCTGTCGGGTTACTATGGTCTTTACAGCAGTCAGAAGATAATGTACTCAAAATTAAAGGGAAAGTACATCAATATAAATACAAAATAACGGAGGAAAACAATGATTTTGGGGTATTCGATTTACGAGCTGTTAAGTCTGTTCTTTATTTACGGCTTTCTCGGCTGGTGTGTGGAGGTTGCGTACTGCGGAGTGGAAAACGGAAATTTTGTAAACAGAGGATTTCTAAACGGACCGATTTGCCCTATTTATGGCTTCGGCGCGGTAATAGTAATACTGTGCCTTACACCGATTAAGGATAATGTTTTAATTTTGTTTATAGGCTCCGCGGTGCTTACGTCACTTTTAGAGCTTGCAACAGGCTTTGCGCTTGATAAGATATTTCATGCAAGATGGTGGGATTATTCTGATAAGCCATTTAATCTTGGCGGATACATATGTCTTAAGTTTTCTATATATTGGGGTTTGGTGTGTATAGCGCTGATGAAAGGAATACATCCCGCAATTTTCAAGCTTGTAAAGGCTGTACCGCATTTTTTGGGAATAATAATTCTTGTGTTCC
>CAMCPC010000060.1 GCA_945876665.1 uncultured Oscillospiraceae bacterium | reverse complement strand
TCCTGCTCAGACAAGCGCGCCTGTAAGAGAATCAAAGAAAGAGGAAAGACCGAAGAAGGAATCACTTGGCGGACCTGAGGAGGACGCAAAGAAGTTCCTTGGCGATATTTTCAGCGCAATGAACCTTGATGTAAGCATTGACGCAAAGATGGACGAGCAGTCTATCTCAATCGACCTTGCGGGTGAAAATATGGGTATTGTTATCGGTAAGAGAGGCGACACTCTTGACAGCCTGCAGTATCTGACATCGCTTGTTGTAAATCAGCGCAGCGAGGATTATATAAAGGTTTCAATCGACACAGAAAACTACAGAGAAAAGCGTACAGAAGCACTTCTTGCACTTTCAAACCGCCTTGCTGAAAAGGTTACGAAAACAGGCAAGAAATTCACTCTTGAACCGATGAATCCTTATGAAAGACGTATAATTCATTCAAACCTGCAGGACAGTGAAACTGTAACAACTTATTCAGTAGGCGCAGAGCCGTACAGAAAGGTTGTTATCGCGCCTAAGAACTCAAAGCCGTACAAGAAGGACGGTTATAAAAAGAGAAATTCAAGACCGCGCAGACAGGATAAGCCTGTAGCTGAAAAGACAGGTACAAGCTATACCACGACTTATAAGGCTGATTTCAAGCCGCAGCAGCATAAGGCTGAATATAAGAATTTTGAGGATTATCTTGCAGCTCACAGCAGTGAGGACGGCGAGGAATAATCAAGACGTAAAAACCACCGCAGTTGCGGTGGTTTTTTATGTGCTTGTAAATCAAAGTATGTGGTTAAAGGTATAATAGAATCAATTGACAAAAAATAACTGCCATTGTATAATGAAGGTAATAAATAATAACGGAGGGAGTACGATGGGAACGGAATTAAGGTATCTTGAGCGTCTGTCGGAGTTATACCCTACGATAGACAGCGCGTCTACGGAAATAATCAATCTGCAGTCTATACTTAACCTGCCTAAGGGAACGGAGCATTTCCTTTCTGATATACACGGCGAATATGCGGCATTTTCACATGTGCTGCGCAACGGTTCGGGAGCGGTGCGGAAAAAAATTGACGATGTATTCGGTCACACGCTCAGTCAGAAGGATAAGCGCGAGCTTGCGGCGCTGATATATTATCCGACGCAGAAGATGGATTACGTAAAAAGTATTGAACAGGACACAGAGAACTGGTACAAGATAATGCTATACCGCCTTATCGAAATATGTAAGGTGGTTTCCTCCAAATATACACGCTCTAAGGTAAGAAAGGCGCTTCCGAGCGCATACGCATACGTAATTGAGGAGCTTATAACGGAGAAGCCGGAGGTTCTGAACAGAGGCGCATATTTTGACGGTATAGTAAACACAATTCTTGAGGTGGGAAGCGCCGAAAAATTTATTATCGCAATGGCGGAGCTGATACAGCGCCTTGTTGTTGACCATCTGCACGTACTCGGCGACATATATGACCGCGGTCATGGCGCGCACAATATAATGGATAAGCTCTGCAAATATCATTCGCTTGATATTCAGTGGGGCAACCATGACGTTACATGGATGGGAGCCGCCGCGGGGAATACGGCATGTATCGCAAATATAATAAGAAACAGCGTCAGCTACGGCAACATTGACGTGCTGGAGGACGGATACGGAATTAACATGATACCGCTTGCCACATTTGCAATAAGCACGTATGCTGATGATGATTGCCATTGCTTTGCGATAAAGCGTGTCGGCAGACGCAGCAGCGATACCTCTGACAATGACCTTGAAATGAAAATGCACAAGGCTATTACGATAATTCAGTTTAAGCTTGAGGGGCAGCTTATAGCCAAGTACCCCGAATTCAACATGGACAACAGACGTCTTCTGCACAGAATTGATTTTGAAAACGGCACTGTCGAGCTTGACAGCGGCGTTTACCCGATGAAGGACATGAGCTTTCCGACTATTGACCCTGAAAATCCGTATGAGCTTAGTGAAAGGGAAAAGGAGGTAATGGAAAAGCTGCGCGCCGCCTTTATACGCTGCGAAAAGCTGCAAAGACATACTCAGCTTCTTATGAAAAAGGGAAGCCTTTACAAGGTGTATAACGGAAATCTTCTTTTCCATGGCTGCGTACCGATGAACAAGGACGGCAGCTTCCGCGAGGTAAATGTAGACGGAAAAATGTACAGCGGTGTGAAGCTGTATAACATACTTGAAGCAAACGCAAGAAAGGCGCTTATGTCCCTTGACAAAAAAGAACGCATAAGGGGAGGGGATATATTGTGGTATCTCTGGAATGGCCCCGATTCTCCGCTTTTCGGACGTGACAAAATGACGACCTTTGAGCGCTACTTTATAGAGGATGAGAAAACACACCGTGAAGAAAAAAACGCATATTATGACCTTATTAACAATGAGGAAATTGCCGATAAAATTCTCTCTGAATTTGGCCTGGACGAAACGGGACATATAATAAACGGTCATGTTCCCGTTCATCAGAGTGAGGGCGAAAATCCGCTTAAGTGCGGCGGCAAGGTTATAATGATTGACGGCGGATTTTCAAAGGCGTACCATAAGCTGACAGGTATAGCAGGTTATACGCTTACATATAATTCCTACGGACTTACTCTTACGGCGCATGAGCCGTTTGAGTGCGCCGAGGAGGTTATTTACAATGATAAGGACATCGTTTCAAATCAGGTTGCCGTTCAGCACGCGTTCAACAGAATACTTGTGGGTGATACTGATAACGGTAAAAGGATTAAGGAAAATATAGCAGAGCTTAAGGATTTGATTAAGGCATACCGACGCGGTACTATAAGTGAAAAAATCTGATATGAGTACATAAAAGGACTTAACTTCTCTGAGGGGAGTTGAGTCTTTTTTTTATGATATTCGTCTTAAATTTGTCAATGTTCCGATTATTGTGTGTATTTATTGTAATTTTTTCACAAATTTTCCAAAAAAATCGTGAAAAATGTCGACAAAATGTAATATATTTGATATAATAAGAAACATGGTATTCTGAAAACTAAATTATATACACAGTGAGGGAGCTATGAAAAAGAAAAAGGATGCGGTATGTATAGCATTAATACTGGCATTGTATACTGTATTGGCAATTGCGGGGATAGGCTGTCCCATAAAATTCATGACAGGAATATCATGCCCGGGCTGCGGTATGACTCGCGCATGGCTCAGTGTACTTCATATTGATTTCGGGAGTGCATTCGCATTTCATCCTTTATTCTGGATATTACCGGTTGTTTTTCTGATTATTTTTTTTCGGGAAAAGATAAACAGGAAGCTGTATAATGTGACAATCGGAATATGTATAGCTTTGCTTGCGGCAGTATATATATTCAGAATGTTTGATGCGGATAACACTGTAGTTACATTTGATATAGCAAACGGCGCTGTCTGCAGAATAATTAAATTTATTGCGGGAGGAATAAAATCATGGTAAAACAGGACAGAAGTTTAGGAATGTTAATATTGCTGTCAATACTTACATGCGGTATTTATCCGTACTACTTCTGGTACAAGATGGCAGAGGACGTAAATATTATCTGTTACGGTGATGGTGAGGAAACTACAGGCGGAGCAGCGATGATTTTGCTGTTTATGTTTACCTGTGGAATATATCCGTATATTTGGTATTATAAGCTGGGAAACAGATTACAGAATAATGCGAAAAGGTACGGCATGGATTTTTCGGAATCAGGAACAACGGTACTGTTGTGGCTGATTTTGGGAATGTTTATAGTTATCGGTCCGTATATAGCAGTGTACATACTGATAAAAAATACAAACAATCTTGCAAGAGCATATAATAATGGTCAGGGCAGAGGAAATCAGTATAACGGACAGCAGAATAATTACATGCCTGCCGGCGGTCAGAATTACGGCGGTCAGAATTACGGCGGTCAGAATTACGGCGGTCAGAATTACAGCGGTCAGAATTATGGCGGTCAGAATTATGGCGGTCAGAATTACGGCAGCACGAATGAATATGCGCAGACTCAGCCGTTAGAGCAGAACGGACAGCCGTCATACGGAACGGTTTCGCTTACCTGTAGGAGCGGTGAATTTGCAGGGGCAGTTTTCCCTCTTAATGTTAATGACAGGATTTTGATAGGTCGTGATCTGTCGTGCAATATAAAATTTGCAAGTGATACGCCGAAAATAAGCCGTCAGCATTGTACAGTTGAATTTGACGGAAATAATGTATGGCTTACAGACAATAATTCAAGCTTCGGAACATATCTTATGGACGGTACAAAGCTTGAACCGATGCAGAGAATTCCGCTTAAACCGGGAATGGGATTTTATCTTGGAAATCAGAATGTAGTATTCTACTTATAACAGTAAATCACAGTGACTGCTGAAAACGGGGGATTAAAATGCGTAAGTACAAATGGTTAATTGCGGTGCTTGTCGCGGTGGATGTGTGTCTGCTGGGTGCTTTGGGAGTTTTTGCTGTAAAATGGATGAACACAGAAAAAACGGGAGAGATACAAACGGCGCAGGAGAGTATGCAGAATGTAAATACTGAAGCACCGCAGAATACAGATCCGGAAAACACAGGACAGGATGCGGAAAGTGTGCAGGCTCAAAGGAGTGAAGCCACACTGAAAAAACTTTTGCAAAATGCTATGAAGCCGGTCGGAGAAACGCTGTATGTATACGGCGGCGGCTGGAATAAGGAAGATACAGGCGCCGGCGAAGCTGCGGTTACGATAGGTGTTTCGCCGCTATGGAAAAGCTTTTATCAATCACAGGGGGCAGGCTATGACAGCTCTCAGTATCGTTATCAGATAGAGAAAGGTCTTGACTGCTCGGGATATGTCGGATGGGTGATATATAATACTCTTGAAACCGAAAACGGCAGGGATGGTTATGTATTCCTTGCACAGGAATGTGCCGACAGATATTCTCAGATGGGCTTTGGAACAAAGTCACAGAAGGGAACATTCGATGACTATCTGCCCGGAGATATACTTTCCTCATCTACTGATTATCATGTATGGATTGCGCTTGGACAGTGCAGCGACGGCAGTGTGGTGCTTGTAAATTCATCGCCGCCGGGAGTAAGAATATGCGGTACTGTGTCAAGTGACGGGACAAGCCGCAGTGAGGCAGTAAAGCTGGCGGAAAAGTTTATGAGTGAGCAGTTTCCTGACTGGTATTCAAAATTTCCCGACTGCTCAAAGGATATGGGATATCTTACCCATTATGACAGGATGAGGTGGGATTTAAGCGGAAACGGTGTTCTCACGGACCCTGAGGGGTACAGTGAGCTGACAGCCGAAGAAGTGCTTACGGAATTATTCATGGGATAAACAATATGACAAATAACTCACACAGGGGGATTGAAAGATGAAAGATGTAAATAAATTATGTCTGGGATGTATGAGGGATAAGAGTGAAAACGGTCCATGCCCGCACTGCGGCTTTGACGCAAACGCGTATGAAGCGCCGATGCATCATCTAAAACCCGGAACAATCCTTAACGGAAAATACTGGGTAGGTAAGGCAATAGGCGAAGGCGGTTTCGGTATAACGTACATAGGCTGGGATCTTAATCTTGAAATAAAGGTTGCCATAAAGGAGTATTTTCCGAACGGATTTGTTTCGAGAGATGTTTCAAATACTGATACCGTGACAATCTTTTCGGGCAATGACCGTGATAATTATGAAAAGGGCAGAACAAAATTTATTGAGGAAGCAAAATCGCTTGCCAAGTTTGACAATCTGCCCGGTATAGTATCTGTAAAGGATTTCTTTCTTGAAAACGGTACAGCATATATTGTCATGGAATTTGTAGAGGGTGAAACCCTTAAGGAATTTCTAAAGAGAAACGGCGGCAGAACCAATCCCGATAACATTTTTACGATGATGCAGCCGCTGATGAAGTCACTTATTGAAGTACATAAAAAGGGTATTATTCACAGAGATATAAGCCCCGATAATATTATGATAACAAGTGATTCGCAGGTCAAGCTTCTGGATTTCGGTGCTGCGCGTGATGTAAGCAACGGCGGAAACAAAAGCCTTTCAATTCAGCTCAAGCCCGGCTATGCTCCGGAGGAGCAGTACCGCAGTCACGGCAATCAGGGACCGTGGACTGACGTGTATGCGTTGTGTGCCACGATTTACCGTGCAATAACCGGCGTGCCTCCTGTTGAGTCGCTTGAAAGAATTCAGAATGATACTCTTGCAAGACCGTCACAGATGGGTGTTAATATTGATCCGATAAGAGAGAATGTGCTTTTGCAGGGTATGGCAGTGTTTGCACAGGACAGATTTCAGAGTATAGAGGCGCTTTATAATGCTTTGTATTCAGCTAATATGCAGCCGCAGAGTATGCCGAATATTGCCCCTGACCCGCGTCCTGTGAATGACAGACCGATGTATAACCAGGGCAATTATGCCAATCCGCCGCAGCACATGGGATACAACAATCCTCCGTATCAGATGAATAATCAGAGAGGCGGAGATAATAACGGTCTTAAAATTGCGCTTATAATTGCGGTTTCGGTTATTGCGCTGATAGTGGTAGTGTTGGGAGTTGTTTTCGGATCGAAAATGTTAAGAAAAGCATCGGCTACACCGACACCGGCGCCGACAGCCGCTCCTACAGCAACAGTACCTCCCGCGCCTGTATTCACGCATCTTAGCGCATCTTCTACGCGAGGAACAGACTATACATCAGGCTCTGCAGTTAATTATTATCCTGAATATGCCGTTGACGGTGATTTTACAACAGCATGGTCATCTGACAGAAATATCGAATTGACACCGACGCTTACGCTTTCAGCTGATACAAAACAGCATGTGAGCGGCATAAAAATGTCGAACGGATACTTTAAGTCTGAGGCTACTTATACGAGGAACAGACGTATAACAAAGGTTATTGTTGAGTATGAAGGCGGCAGCAAGGTGCAGGATTTTGATATAAATATGTATCGTGTTATGCAGGATGTTAAATTTGACGCTCCTGCTGACACTACTTATGTAAGAATAAGAGTTCTTGACAGTTATTACGGTGACTGGAAGGATATAGCAATCAGCGAGGTTGAAGTATATTAATGCGAAAAATAAGCTGCGCATCTTCCCCTTTGCCAAGGCTCGAAGTATACCGATACGACATCGCCTTGTTAAAGGGAAACCTGCTTGCTTCTTTTCCGCATTAAAACATAGGAATAAGCTGC
>CAMCPC010000059.1 GCA_945876665.1 uncultured Oscillospiraceae bacterium | reverse complement strand
AGAATCAGCTATTGACAATTGCTGATTTTTCTGATAACGTAAAAGCGGACGGAATCAAATTCCGTCCACTCAAATATTTATTTTCTGCACCATTTTGATTTTACACAAAACTTGAAGAATCCTCTCCATGCCGTTTTGGTTTATATTTTACTTTCTGTATCTTGAATTTGAACCCTTTGTTTCGCGGTCAACGCGTTCTGTGCGTGATGCATTTCGGTTCGGTGTGCGCGTGCCTGTTTCGTTGTCGGGGTAACTCCTTTGTCTGTTGCGCTTTAACTGCTGAATACGCTTCTGTCTTTCAAGCTTCTTCTTTCTTTGTCTTGCATACATTATAATCAAAATAAGGATTATTGCAGGAATAAAGAAGAATGGACTTGTCAGAACCTTTAAGATAAGGTGGAACACGTGCAGAAGGTTGTTTCTTTCAACGTCATTTGTAGCGACAAGGTTCGCTTCGCCTACAGGCACATCCTGATATGTGTAGGTCACAGTACCGAGTATGTCGCCCTTTTTAATAGGAGCTGCAATCTGTTCGGGCATGTTTACCGATGTTTTGATAAGGTCGGCGCTGCCCTCCTTGTTTGAAATAAGCGCCGAAACGTCATTATCTACCGTAACCGCAACGCGCATATCGTTCTTTGCTTCATAGACCTTTGAATCAGAAACTATATCGCCTACCTTTGCAAGCGGCTGATGAGTGTAGTTATCAAAGCCGAAGTCAAAAAGCGTTTTTGAGTCAAGATATGAATATGCCTGTTCCTTTGTATCAACGTTCTTGCAGTTCATCACTATAGCCAGAAGCTCAGTGTCATTATATGATGCCGCGGAAACAAGACAATAGCCTGCCTGTGAGGTATGACCTGTCTTGATACCGATTGCGGGCGGATAGTAATAATAGGTCGAACGTGATGTTCCGAGGAAGAGGTTTGTATTTACAAGAATACGCTCGCTTGTGTACTTGTTTGTAGCAGGTATTTTGTAAATAGGCATCTTTACTATTTCACGGAACTGCTCATTTTTCATTGCGTATTTGGAAAGTATTGCAAGGTCGCGCGCTGTTGTATAGTGGTTATCGTCATGTGAGCCGCATGGGTTTACAAAATGAGTACCTGTCATGCCAAGCTCCTGCGCCTTTTGATTCATAAGCTCAACAAAGCCGTCTATTGAACCTGCAATCTGAATAGCGATTACATTTGCCGCATCGTTTGCGCTGTATACAAGCATACCCTTTACAAGCTGGTCCATTGTAAGGTTTTCGCCGGCAAGTATACCCATATGCGAATCCTCAAGAGTAATCGTTTTAAGCGCCTCGTATGTGGCTGTTACATTGTCATCCATGTTGCCCATTTCAAGAGCAAGAATTCCGGTCATTATCTTTGTGGTGCTTGCAGGGAAAACACGGTCGTCAAGATTCTTGCTGTAAAGAACTCGTCCCGATCCCATATCCATGAGCAGCGCTGACTGCGCGTATGAAACCTTTGGCGGTGTAAGAGTTGGATCCTCCATTGTTATGCCGGCTTCAAGCTGCGGCACCGGTGTGGCCTGTGCTGTTTCTTCAGATGCCTTAGCCGTTGCTGTGGGAGATGGTGTTTCTTCCTCGTCAGATGCAGAGGTGGTTGAGGTTGGTTTTGGACTTGTAACCGTATCTCCGTTTGAATCAACTGTCTTTGTGGTGCCGTCAGGTGAGGTTACTGTTGATGTCGAGTTATCAGGTGTAGGTGAGGGTGCTGCCAGCGAATATGACAGCGGTGCGAGTGTAACAAATGCTGCGAGAATTAAAGAAATAATCCTTTTTTTGTTCATTATAAAATCATTGCCTCCATTTTTATTATTTTACACAATATATTTCAATTTACTATTATACCGAAATAATAATTACAATGCAATAAAATTTTCTTTAAATTTGTAAAAAAAGATGGAAAAAAGAAATATTTATGGTATACTATAAATATATAGTATAATAAGAGGTACTAATATGTTAGTTTTAAACAAAAGAGCGAAAATAATTTTGGCTGTAGCAGCTTTTGCGGCGATTGCAGCGGCGGGGTGTATGATAGAGCATTTTGAAAAGGACGCCTTTATAATGGAAACCGTGGCTACGGAGGAGGCAATTTCGTATGTGCCTGACAGCAATACGGAAATCGGCGGTAAAATCAATATCAACTCCGCAGACGAAACGGAACTTGTAAAGCTGAGCGGAATAGGTGAAGCACTTTCAAAGAGAATAATCAGATACCGCGAAGAAAACGGACCTTTTGAAACTATAGAGGAAATAATGAAGGTGTCAGGGATAAGCGAGAAGAGATTCGAGGATATAAAAGAATTTATATGCGCAGAATAAAACGAAAATTCATTTAATATAATATAGAGTGCTGAAAGGATGGAAAATATGAAGATATTAGTAGTAGATGATGAAAAGCTTTTGGTAAAGGGCATCAAATTCAATCTTGAACAGGAGGGCTACAGCGTTGTGACCGCTTTTGACGGTGAGGAGGCAATACGCCTTGCCCATGACGAAACGATAGACCTTATTCTGCTTGACCTAATGCTGCCGAAGGTGGACGGATTTACTGTGTGCAGAACAATACGCGGTTTTTCGAATGTGCCTATAATAATGGTAACGGCAAAGAGTGAGGATATTGATAAAATTCTCGGATTGGAATACGGCGCTGACGATTATATTACCAAGCCGTTCAATATCCGTGAGGTGACGGCAAGGATAAAGGCAATACTGCGCCGCGTGAATCCCGAGCCGAAAAGTGAAAAGGACAAGCTTATTATTTCGGGAGATATAACGCTTGATTACAATTTCAGGCGCGTTGTTATAAATGACAAAGTGATTGAGCTGACAAGCAAGGAGTTTGACCTGCTTGAGCTTTTTATGCGCAATCCGGGCAAGGTGTATACAAGAGAAAATCTGCTTGACATCGCATGGGGATTTGATTATCCGGGAGATGTAAGGACGGTTGATGTGCATATAAGAAGACTGCGGGAGAAGATTGAAAAAAATCCTGCCGAGCCTGCTTATATAAGAACAAAATGGGGTGTTGGTTATTACTACAAGAAAGACTAAAATCAGAGAAAAATTCAGAAATGTAACGGGTTCAATGCGTTTTACCATGATCGCAACGTATCTTGCGATTATAGTTACAACGCTTGTTTTGATGTGCATTTACATAATAGGACTGCTTAGTGAGAACCTTTACAGCAGCGAAACCATAAACATGTTTGCCAAGGCTAATATTATTTCGGAAACTATTTCTGACGTATGGGGAGATGGAACATCAGCAACCGCGGAGGACAAGTTTTCTTCAATAGTGGAAAGGAGTCTTGCGGGTACGAATATAAGAGGTGTTGTCACCAATACTTCATACACGGTTCTGTATGACACG
This sequence comes from uncultured Oscillospiraceae bacterium, assembly GCA_945876665.1. Classification (GTDB taxonomy): domain Bacteria; phylum Bacillota; class Clostridia; order UBA1381; family UBA1381; genus Hominilimicola. Next base: position 3,890 of record CAMCPC010000059.1, on the reverse strand, counting down.
AATAAGGAATCGGAGCTTAGCGGAAAGGTATTCATGCGTGATGTGTTAAAGCGCGCACTGGACGGCGAACAGGCGGAGATAATAGCTGACGGTGAAAATGATATGCGTCTTATCAGCGTTGCTGTGCCTATAGCGACAAGCGGTAATATAATCGGCGGTGTGTATCTGGCGGAATCCGTCAACACCATTGATGACACAATCCGTTCTACGAGTACAAGTCTTATCGTTTTCAGCACTCTTATAATTATTCTTATAGGTATGCTGAGCCTCGGCATGAGCTATATCATAACATCTCCGATGGAAGAATTTACGGCGGTTGCAAGGGAAATATCAAAGGGTAATTTCTCAAAGCGTGTAAACGTCAAGGGACGCAATGAGATTGCGCAGATGGGTGAAACGCTTAATTATATGTGCGATGAACTCGGACTTCTGGAGGAAAAGCGCCGTAAATTCGTTTCTGACGCATCGCATGAGCTAAAGACACCTATGGCAGGTATCAAGCTTATATGCGACAGTCTTGTTGCGGCGGAAAATCCCGACCCTGCCATGGTAAAGGAATTTCTTTCGGATATGTCTGACGAGGTGGACAGACTGACGAGAATTGTGGAAAGACTGCTTGTGCTTACAAAGCTTGATGCGGGTGGCAATTCGCTCAAGCTTGAGGAAATCGATATAAAAACGCTTATAAATCAGGTTGTAAAGAAGCTTACGCCTATTGCGACAGCAAAGGATATTGTAATGTATACCGACTATCATGATACGGATTTTGCGCCTATGCTTATGGATTATGATAAGATGTACGAGGCAATTTATAATATTTCGGATAATGCCATAAAATATTCGCCTGAGGGCGGGTTTGTCCATATAGACGTCACAGCCGACAGCAATTATCTGACAATACTTATTGAGGATAACGGTCCCGGAATACCGGAGAGTGAGCGTGACAGAATATTTGAACGTTTCTACAGGCTTGACGATTCGCGCGCGCGAGATACCGGCGGCACAGGTCTGGGACTTGCCATAACCAAGGAAGCAATACTTATGCATAACGGCACTATAGAGGTTACAAATGCCTCCGAGGTGGGCAGCATCTTCACGATAAGACTGCCGTATAAGATAAGCGCGGTATAACGGAAGGAGATAATTCATGAAGAGCAGAAAATTGCTTATACCTGTTGTGATTGTTCTTGCTGCGATTATTGCTGCAGTGGCGGTGAATATAATCAGAAGTGATTACGGCAGCGTAAAGTATAACGGAGAACTCTATTTTTTCAATGACTCTGCCACGGCGATTGTTGCTGAAAACAGAGAAATCAAGTACAGAGATAAACAGGGACTTGCGGAGTCCGTAATAGAGGAATTGATGAAAGGGCCGACTGACGGAAAGCATCTGCGTATTATAGAAAAAAAAGCAAGGCTTATTTCTGTTAACGGTGTGGAAACAGGAAATGTTATCGTAAACTTTTCACGTGAATTTATCACGGGTGATAATACAAAGGATATTCTGGCGGTGTATGCCGTAGTCAAATCACTGTGTGTAACGGAGATTATAGACAGCGTAAAGGTTGTAATTGAGGGGAAGGATATCGAAACAGGCGACGGCTCAATTATCGGATATCTGACAAATCAGGACATTAACCTGCAGACAGACACTTATAACAGCGAAATGCGTGAGGTGACGCTGTACTTCCCTAAAAAGGATTCGCAGAAGCTTATAAGGGAGGTCAGAAGCATCAAGGTTACGGACCAACAGCCGATAGCTCAGTACATAATAAATGAGCTGATAAAGGGTACTGATAATGAGGAGCTTTCTCAGGTACTAAGTAAGGACACAGTGCTTTTGAGCGTGGAAACATCGGATAATATCTGTTTTGTGAACTTCAAATCGAACTTCCTTGATAAGAATTCCGGCTCTGCCGAAAAGGAAAAAATGACTGTGTTTGCGATAGTTGATTCACTTACGGAGCTTGATACAATTGAACGCGTACAGTTCCTTATGGACGGAAAAAAAGTGGATACATTCGGTAATATAAATATCGGAAGTATGTTCGGCAGGGACGAAAGTATAATTGAATGAGCACAGAAAAAGCACGGGAAACCGTGCTTTTTTTGATGAATTATTTATGCCTGAACAGTAAATCGTAACCGCATTCGCTGTCAAGCTCATAGTTTTCGCTTAGAATATTCATAAACTGTCTGCTTTCGATGATGTCGATGTTGTGTATAACAACCCATTTCGGCGGGGTGTCCATCATCATCTGATTAATCTGCCGACCGAATTCGGGGTAATGCTCTGACCATGATTCCTGCAAAGTAAACAGCCTGTAGCACGGCATAATATCCGCGTGCAGAAACCATGCCGCTGAAACGTCGTAGCCGAATACGCTGTCGCGGTCTTCCTCGGGGATTCGTGCCGAAAGCTCTGATGCACTGTAATGAATGTCAGACTGAATATCCTTGTAAACCGTTGGGTTGTCCTGTCTGTAAATTTTCTGTGAGTAGTGGCTGATGTTGTAGGGCAGTGTTGTGAAGTAGCTGTACAGCGGCAGCGCCATAACAATACACAGAAATACCGAAAGAAATGTCATTTTTTTTCCGGCAATAAAGAAAAATACGGCAATATATAGGGCGATGAGAGGTATCAGTGTTGTGTAATAATGCGTATAGCTAAAGCCCATCATTATCGGTATAAGAGCGAATACTGAAACTGTGGTTATAAGTGATGCGACCTTTGGACCAAGACGCTTTGCGAAGATTGTTGATACCAGTATAAGGGAAAGCACGGGCAGCGCCCATTGAAGAAGCAGTGACATTGCAGAACCTGTTTTTTCGGATGAGCCCTCCGCTGCGTACAGGAAATTGAACACGAAGGTTGCAAACATCATTTCGCCGAAAGTTCCCTTTATAATAAAGAATAAGCATATCGGTATAAATACAATTGTCATACCGAGCAGAAAATAAAGAATATTCATAACCGCATTGCGGATGTGTTCGCCGATGAAATCCGTGACGATTGCCACAAGGACAATGCCGCCTATCATAACGCCGTTGTTTATACGGATAAAGGCGCATATCGCAAAGCATATTCCGTATGCGACCATGTAACTGCCCGGGTGAGGGGCATCGGGAGTTTTTGTGTAAAATCTGACAGAAAGGTAAATCGGTATCATGCAAAACAGCATACAGTATTCCTCGCTCAGATTGCCGTCGCTTATTGTGGACGCAAATGCGAGGATTGTTATAACGACACATATTATTGAACGGATAGTTTTTGTGAAAATCCGCGCTGTTTTGTACATGAAAATTGCCGTGGCGGAAAGCATTACACATTGTATGATGAAAACACCGGTTTTTGTGCCTGTCATGCAAAATCCGAGCGCATTCAGATAAAACAGTATCGGACCCTTGTGGTCAAAATAATCACTGTATACATTTTTGCCCATAGAAATTGCTTTGCCTATAAGCATGAAAATGCTTGAGTCGCCGTCGCAGTAGTCTGTGTAAAGCGGACTTGTGGACGCTGACATGAGCAGCATGAATGCTGTACAGAAAATTGCAAGTGAAAGATATATTATAGTTCTTCTTATTATATAATTGCGATAATCCGGGTCGCGAAATCTTGAAAAATCAGGCTTGCGGAAAAATTTCTTTTTCTCCTGTGAAACAAAGTTTTTAATCTGTTCCATGCTTACCTGATAAGTAATATTTTTTTTCGCCATGCCAGTACCTCCTGCATAATATCATTTCTATCTTATCACATATTACCGTGATATTCAATTTACACAGTGTTACAGTTTTCTAAAATTAGCATAACAAAAGAGCGATAATCGTACGATTATCGCTCTTTTTGTATAAAGAAAACCACGTGATAGTCACGTGGTTCAAAAGAG
>CAMCPC010000058.1 GCA_945876665.1 uncultured Oscillospiraceae bacterium | reverse complement strand
GTTAAAGGGAAACCTGCTTGCTTCTTTTCCGCATTAAAACATAGGAATAAGCTGCATATTTTACAAAAAAGGATGAAATAGAAATGGATTACAATGAAGTCAGAAAAAGGAAAAAAAATTCCGGTACGTCACGCAGAACAGGCAGAAACAGTAACGACAAAAAGCTTATAATAATTGCAGTCATAGTGCTTTTGCTTGCGATAGCAGCAGGTGTAATCATCGTTATGAGCGTATGGCCGAAAGATGTCGAAGATATTAACACCGAAGAATATCAGATACAGGAAACTGCAGTACCTGAAATCATGGAAACAGCGACTCCCGAACCGACATTGGAGCCTACGCCTACTCCGATAGTAAGCAAGGGTACAAAGGAGCAGATTCCGCAGGATGTATGGGCATCAATGCAGGGCAAATCATATACACCCAATAATAACGTAGGTTATGACGACCTTATGTATCTGACGATGCCATACTATGATTTTGACGGTAACGTCCAGATGGGACATATGGTAGTTGCGGCAGACGTGGCTGATGATGTGCTGAATATATTTTCGGAGCTGTTCGAGATAACATATCCGATTGAACGCATGGAGCTTATAGACAAGTATTTTGATATGCAGACGGAGCAATTGGATAGTCCCGACAGAAGCTCAATGGGACGCAATAACACATCATCATTCTGTTACAGAGTGGTGAGCGGCAGCGGCAACCTTTCAAATCATGCCTACGGCAGAGCGATAGACCTTAATCCGCTGACAAATCCGTGGGAGAAGAACGGAACCGTAAGTCCGCGCAATGCCGTAAAGTATGCCTCTAACAGAGCGCAGACCCGCGCGGGGACAGATTTTACAGGCTGGACGGATACAGAACAGAAAGCCTTTATCGGCAGCGATACAGATGTGTATAAGATTTTCAGAAAATACGGCTGGGAATGGGGCGGAGAAATCTGGGGCTCCGAACATGACTACCAGCACTTCCAGAAAAGGAAATAAGAATTATGAAAAATACAGAGAGAATAAAAAGTCCGACCATGGTAACGCCCTATAATGCACAGCATATAGGCAACAGGGAGGAACAGCAGGATTATTTTGCGTATTCCAATATATTCGATCGCGAGGAGCAGAAGCGAATCGGAATAGTGGCGGTATTGGCAGACGGCATGGGAGGCATGGCTAACGGACGCCGTGCAAGCCATACCGCAACGGATGCGTTCCTTCAAAGCTACACCAATTCGGAAATTACGAATATAAATGACAGGCTGATATACGCGGCACACCGCGCGAATGAAGCCGTAAAAACGCTCAAGGATGCAGGCTCAACGCTTATCGCAGTGGTAATAAAGAACTGGAAGCTTTACTGGCTGTCCATAGGCGACAGCAGAATATATTTGTACCGTAACCGGAAGCTCAGAAGACTGAACAAGGAGCATAACTATGAAGCAGTTCTGAGCGAGATGGTTTTAAACGGTGAGATAACGGTGGAGGAGGCAATAAACAATCCTCACCGCAGTGCGCTTACAAGCTATCTTGGTATAGAAAGCCTTGAGGAAATTGATATAAATGTGAATGAATATCCGCTGTTTGCGGGTGATTCAATCATGCTTTGCTCAGATGGACTTTATAAGTCGCTTGGTGATACTGAGATTGCCGATATAATTATGGAAGCCGATGATGATGTCTGTGATGTGATGGTTGCGCGTGCTCTTGCAAAGCGGATTGCAAATCAGGATAATATCACGGTGATGTTAATGGATATAGACTAAGAAGGGGGATAAATATGAAGAAAAGAATTTGTGCCGCATTGTTGTCGGCGTTAGTCGTTGTTATGGGTGTATGCGCCTATGCGGCGGACAAAGTTCCTTTCGCTGTTTCGCGTGCGGCTTCTTCTGTTGTGCGCATAACCGTAAATAACAGCTTCGGAACAGAAAATGTTACGGGTATTGTAATCGGCAAGGGCTTTAAGTCACGTTATATTCTTACGAGCCTGCGCAGTGTAGAGGGTCACAGCGGCGACATATTCGTAGGTGCGACAGGTGACCAGAATATAAAGGCGGCAGGTGTGATTGCTACCTCACCTGCAACAGACCTTGCAGTGCTTGAGTTGACTGAGGATATTACAAATGTCAAAATCGCAAAGCTTAAAGAACGTGATGTTAAGGACGGAACAGAGGTTTATGCGCTTGGCTACTACAGCAGGGACGACAATAATGTAATCAATGAGGGAGCTGTTAATTCAAAAAACACCTTTCGTCTGACGGACGACAGAACGTTTGACGTATATCAGGTCACAGCGCAGATGAATGACCGTAATAACGGAGGCGCGCTGGTGGATAAGTACGGAAATGTTGTAGGAATGAATTTCTATGACGGAAATGTAAATCAGAACAAGGCTATAACAAGCGGTGAGATTATAAATGTGCTTGATGAAAAGGATGTGCCTTATAAAAAGTCCACTATAATTTATGCGGTGCTTATAGTTCTTGTCATTCTTGCGGCAATAGGTGCAGGAGTGTATATGCTTATCAGCACACTAAAAAATAAGAAAGAAAATGTGCCGTCAATCATTGGTATAGGCGGAGAATTTGCGGGACAGAGAATAGCTGTCGGTTCGGAAAGCATAAACATAGGCAGAGATGCGAAGAGCTGTCAGGTGGTGCTTATGAATGACCCGAAGATAAGCCGCTGTCATTGCAGTATACGCTATGATGGTATGCGCGGTATGTTTGCGCTTACGGATTTATCCTCAACGCATGGCACATTCCTGAACAATAATGATAAGCTGGAGCCAAAGGTTCCTGTATATATACCTGACGGAACTGTTTTCAGAGTCGGCGATGGCGACACCGCCTTCAGAGTCAGCACAGGAGGTGGATATTAATGAGATTTGCTCTTGTAAGCGGAAAGGGCGGCAGAGAGATAAATGAGGATACAGTAGGCAGACTTAAGAAAAACGGAATGTACTGCTTTGTTCTGGCAGACGGACTTGGAGGGCAGAATGGAGGAGAAACCGCCTCATCTCTTGCTTCATCAACGATTCTTAAATGCTTTGATTCGCAGGCGGAAATGTCAAAGGATATAGTGTATGCTTATATGGAAGCGGCACAGAATGCCATTATAGAGAAACGCAAGGAAAATTCCGATATGCGCAAGATGGGAACAACGGTGGTAACGCTTATTATTGACGGCAAAAGAGCAATATGGGCGCACTGCGGCGACAGCCGATTGTACAGATTCAGAAAGCATCTTATTCAGGAGGTTACGGATGACCACAGTGTTGCATTCGCATCGTTTCTGGCAGGAGATATTGAATATGATGAAATACGCACAAGCCCTGACCAGAATAAGCTGCTGAGAACTCTTGGTGACGGTACTAAATTCCGTCCTGATATTTCAGATGTGGTTAAGCTTGAAAAAAATGCCTGTTTCCTTATGTGTTCGGACGGCTTCTGGGAATATGTTGACGAGGATTTTATGGAATATTCGAGGAAGCGTTCATCAACGCCCAAGGAATGGCTTCAGTATATGCTTGATGAAAGAAAACGCAATGCGCCGCGTGATGCTGATAATTACAGCGCAATAGCGGTATTTGCATAAATTATTACGAATAATGTTTTACAAGGGAAAGGATATGTGATTATTATGGCAATGAAAAGATGCAGCAACGGACACTTTTATGATGATGCGAAGTACCAGCAATGCCCATATTGCGGTATTTCTAATATGGACGCTTCAAAGACTGTTCCTCTTGTTCAGGACAGACCTGCAAATATGGCGTCTAACGGCGGAGCGGTAGGCAAAACCGTATCAATGGCGGAAAGTCAGAATTCTATGCCCGTAACAGTTGCGTCGCGTGTGAGCGATGAGGGCAAGACAATCGGCATTATGCAGAGTCAGAAGGGCATTGATCCTGTTGTGGGCTGGGTAGTGTGCATTGAAGGTCCTTCAAAGGGTCAGGATTACAGAATAAAGTCGGAGCGTAACTTTGTCGGACGTGATAAGTCTATGGATATTTCAATCAGCGGTGACATGGGTATTTCAAGAGAAAATCACGCAGTTATAAGCTATAATCCTAAGAATAACGGTTTCAGACTGTTTCCGGGTGAAGGTCATGGCATTGTATACCTTAATGACGAGGAGGTATACAATTCTATAGAGCTGAAGCGCGGAGACATTATTGAAATGGGAGAAACAAAGCTTATGTTTATTCCTATTTGCGGGGAGGACTTCAAATGGTAAAAAAGACAGCGCTTTTTCTTGCTGTACTGATGCTTCTTGTACAGACTGCCGTTTTCGCGGGAGAACTGTACAGCACTGATGTACGGCAGGTTTATTGTTTTTCAGACTTGCTCAGAACGTATGTTGATGCTGAGGACAGCGGCGGTAATTCGATTAATAAGCCTGAAAGGTCTGACGTGGCAGCTACAATTGACGGAAACAAGCTGACAGTACAGGACATCAGACGTTTCGGCGATACTGATGAGGGTGTGGCAGATATCTTTCTTGTTGATATTTCAGGCTCGATCAGGGATTCGCAGATGAAGCAGGTAAAGGCTGCTATAAAAACATGGGCGGCTAATATGAAGAATAATGACAGAATTGCCATAATAACCTTTGGCGAGAATGTCAGATGCGCTATTGACTTTTCAAATGACAGAGGCGCTATTGACAATGCCGTAAATTCAATTACTAACAATGACAGAAAAACACAGCTGTACGGCGGAATTTCAGAGGCGCTGAAGCTTGCGACAAGAACAGATGCAAATCTTCCCAAGAGAAAGAATATTGTGCTTATAACTGACGGAGTAAATGATTACAACGGCGGTGTGAGTGAAAATGACGTATTCACACAGCTTAAGGACGACCTTGTGCCTGTTTACAGTATGTTGATGCCGAACAGTGAAAAGGGACGCGCGACGATTAATTCCGTAACAGAATATTCCGGCGGAAAGATGTATGATATGTCAAACAAGCAGATTGATACGGTGTACGGCTGGATACGTGAAAGTATTCAGAATTCATATACTGTTGACTTTGCCTACGGCAATGCCGCAGCGGATGACGGAAAGCACAATCTTAATGTAAAGATTGCACAGGGTGACAAGATTGCAGAGGACAGCGTACAGTTTACGTTCAAAAAGAGTGATGAACCGTCAGGCGCATATGCTATGGGCGAAAGCAAAAATGTTACGGACGAAAATAAGGAAGAAAAAAATGAGGAAAATTCCTCGGATAATAAGAAGAAATTAATTCTTATTATCGGCATAATTCTGTTTGTTGCAGTTGCAATAGTTGCGTTTATTCTATTCCTTGTTATGCGTGGCAGAAACACAGAGGATATTTATACAAGCGATATTTATTCGGGCGGTTCAAGCCAATCCTTTAATCAGGGGTATCCTGACCATATAAACAACGGCTACAATAATGCCCAATCGTCACATGGTATGGACAGAACGGTGAACGTGAATGAAATGGGACAGGATATAACGATTGTATTAAGTCCGATTAACGGCGGAGCGCAGCTTACCGCAAAAATGAACGGTATCGTGAATATAGGCAGAGGTCCTCTTAATGAGATTGTCATAAACGATGATCTTGTTTCGGGACGTCACTGTTCAATCACGAATGAAAACGGAGTGATGTATATCGAGGATATGATGTCTACAAACGGCACCATTCTTAACGGTATTCTTATAAATTCAAAATCAGAAATCAGAAATAATGATACACTGATGCTCGGTAACAACGAATACAGAGTTTCATTTGTTTTTTGATACGTTGGGGGATAAAAAGTGAATACAGGGAGAACTGAAAATTTCCTGATAATTATTGACGGTGATAATGAGGTACGGGAAATTAATATCAATGCATTCAGACGTGAGCGTATCAGCTTCGGACGTGACAGCTCTAACCAGATTGTTCTTAATTCAAGCATTGTGTCAAAGGTGCACGGCTATTTTGAATTTGTGAACGGCGCGCTTATCGTGTATGATGCGAACAGTACCAACGGTATGTTCATCAATAACAGAAGGTACAAGACGGATTCCCGTGGTGAAACCGAAATTCATAAGCTTCATGACGGCGATATAATCCGTATTGATAATGATGATTTAAGCCATGGACATCGTATGGGTGTGCTTATGCTGTACACTACGATAAAAAGTACGGGAAGCTGGAAAAGACTTTCTATGTTAGGTAGAAACAGCTTGACTGTCGGCAGAAACAGAAATTCGGATATATGGCTTGACAATATTAATGTTTCAAGACAGCATGCGTCTATAATGAAGAATTCGTCAGGGTGCTTTATACAGGACCTTAACAGTGCAAACGGCGTGTTTGTTAACGGACAGCGCGTTCGCGGAATGCAGCGGCTTAATGAAAAGGATATTATATCCATTGCTAACTCAATAATTTTCTTCACGGCAGGAATATTTTTGTACAAGTCGAATATGGGCGGTACGAGAGTTGTGATGCAGAATGTATCACGAAGTGTAAATGTGAAGGGACAGAGAAGACTTATTCTCAATGACGTCAATTTAACCGTTGAGCCGAATGAGTTTATTGCAATTATCGGCGGCAGCGGTGCCGGTAAATCCACCGTAATGAATGCTATGAGCGGTTTTGAACAGGCTACTCAGGGAAGTGTTTATGTAAATAATGTGGATTTGTATAAGAATTATCAGGTGCTTAAGAATATTATAGGTTATGTACCTCAGCAGGATATTATCTATGAAAATATCACGCTGTTCAAAATGCTCGAATACTCTGCAAAAATGCGAATGTCGGAGGACGTGAGCAAGGCAGAGAGAATACAGAGGATAAATGAAGTTCTGCAGATGGTGGAGCTTACGGAGCATAAGGATAAATACATACGCTCACTCAGCGGCGGACAGAAAAAGAGGGCAAGTATTGCGGTTGAGCTGCTTGCTGATCCGGGTCTGTTCTTTCTGGATGAGCCTACATCGGGTCTTGATCCGGGAACAGAAGCAAGTCTTATGCGTACGCTTAATGACCTTTCAAAGCGTAAGGGTAAGACCATCGTAATGGTAACGCATACCACGCAGAATCTGCATCTGTGCGATAAAATTCTGTTCATGGGCAAGGGGGGACGCGTCTGCTTCTACGGTTCGCCTGCTGAATGTATGGATTTCTTTGGTGTGGATAATCTTACGGAAATATACAATAAGGCACTTACAGATAATGATGTCAACTTCTGGGCGCAGAAATATATGCGTGAATACGGCATAAATCGCGGAAGAAGTGAAAACAGAGGAGGTCAGGCGGGGAAAAATAAGAAAGCGTCATT
>CAMCPC010000057.1 GCA_945876665.1 uncultured Oscillospiraceae bacterium | reverse complement strand
CTGCTTTACCGTAACGTCTATTTCTTTTGAAACAAGCGGTTCAATTTTCACGGGAATATCACCGTATTTTTCTTTTTCAACTTTTATACGGGTAGTAGGCACGGATATTGTTCCCGCAAGATTATAATCACCCGTAGAATCAATATCACTAAGGTCAACCTGTACATAGATATTATCCATATTATTCATAAGGTCGCTTCTCTTGCCCGTAACCACTACGGAAAGCTGCGGAACATTGTTCCTGCCTGTGACGGCAAGCGCTTTTTCTCTCAGCGCCATTTCTCCGACAAATCTGACATCAAGGTTTGATACCGTTGTCGTGATGTCAGGGTCGGCAAGAGATGTTACCATAAACCAGACAATTACCGAAAGCAGAATAGAAAGTGCGATTGTCTGTACCTTTTTCTTATGCGGTTTGCTTGATTTTCTGTTTATCATTTTGACCTCCAGAACATAATTTTATCTATTCTCTCCTGCGTATCCGGCTTCTGACTTATTATTTTTGTCAGCGCCTTTGAAAGCGATTCCTTTGAAAGATTGCGCGTAAGTGAGCCGTTAAGCGCTATTGAAATTTTTCCTGTTTCCTCACTCACCACTATTATAACGGCATCCGTAACCTCGCTGAGTCCTATTGCCGCTCTGTGACGTGTGCCAAGATCTCTTGAAAGATTATTGTTTGCCGTGAGCGGAAGCAGGCAGCCCGCGGTTACGATTTTATTGTTCCTTATAATAACCGCTCCGTCATGAAGAGGCGTGTTCGGAACAAATATGTTTTCAAGAAGCCCGCTTGATACGTTCGCGTCAAGCATTGTGCCTGTGCTTATAAATTCTCCCAGTCTTGTGCTTCTCTCCATTACAATAAGAGCACCTGTCCTGCTTTCGGACATATTTGCCGCCGCAACCGAAATTGACTCGATTACTCTCTGCAGCTCCTCATCAGATGTATCCGCGGCAAAATCAATAATATTTCCCACATTGAAGCGTCCCATTCTTTCCAGAAGATTGCGAAGCTCCGGCTGGAATATCACAACCAACGCAAACGCGCCGATCTGCATTGCTCCTCCCAATATGTAATTGAGCGCGTTAAGCTTGAGCCACTGACTCATAAAAAACACTATAAACAGGAATATAATACCCTTTACAAGCTGCATGGCTCTCGTTTCACGTATAAGATTAATGAGATAATACAGAATTATCGCTACTATAAACACATCTATGAAATCACTTATGCGCAGCAACTGGATATATTTCACAATGTAGTCAAAAAAAGCGTCCATGTTAACTTCCCTTCCCTGTCTTTTTTGAAAATTTGTACATACATATATTATTATACTACATTTTTATTGCTAATGCTATATAAAAATCAATTTTTTTGTTGTATATTTTTATTTTTTATGTTACAATGATAATAATTTAATTACGAAAGGAAGATTATTTATGAAGAAAAAACTATTAAGCATGACTGTTGCTGCAGCTATGATTGTTTCATGCGGCGCAGCTATGGCAGAGGAGAAAACTCCGACAGTATATGTTAACTCAAGTGAAATCATGTTTGACGACCAGGCACCTGTAATCCTTGGCGAGGGTACTACTCTTGTTCCTGCAAGAGGCGTATTTGAAGCAATGGGCGCAAAGGTTGAATGGAAAGATGAAACAAGAACTGTAGAGATTGAAAGCGCTGACCACAAGACTCTTGTAAGACTTGTAATCGATGACAGCACTATGAGAGTTTATGACCTGAGCGGTATGATTGGCACACTTCTTGCCGGTCAGGACTTCAAGGCTCCCGAAACTCCAATAACACTTGACGTTGCTCCGCAGATTATAAACGACAGAACAATGATTCCTCTAAGAGCAATCAGTGAAGCAATTGACGCAGACGTAGAGTGGAACGGCGAGGCTTACACAATCGACATCAAAACAGCTGACGCTTCCGCATCTGTTGAGGGACTTCCGGGACTTTCACTTTCATCTGACACAACAGAAGTGAAAGAAGGAGAAAATATAAACATTTACATAAACGCATCAAATATCCCTGAGGGTACATTTGTTTCAGGTGTTTCAGCAACTGTAAAGTTTAACAAGGAAAACTTTGAATTTGTGGAAGCTTCATTGATAAACGGCGACACAGCAATTGAAGGTGCTCTTGGTGCTTCAAACCCTGATTTTAATATTGACTATGTTAAGTCAACTTTTGTTACAATCAACGCAGATACAGCTGTACAGACAGACGGCGCTGTAATGAAGCTTACATTCAAGTCTTTAAACGGCGGCGAGGGAGTATTCACTCTTTCAAACGGTTATGACACAAAGGTTGGCTACAACACATCACTTCTTGTAGATGATGTAGTTGCAGGCGAAAAATCAAATTCTAAAGAATTTTACGGTACTGATTTGTTCGTTAATCCGACAGAAATATATGTAAATCGTACTGATGCACCGGTTACTACATCAGATCCTACAGCCACAGCAGAGCCGACAGCTACTGTAGAGCCGGCTGCTACTGTTGAGCCGGCTGCTACTGTTGAGCCGACAGCTGAGCCTGCCAAATAATCAGAATTTTCACAAAACAAGGTCGTTCTTACATGAGCGACCTGTTTTTGTATATAATTAAGGAGAGACTATAATGGAAAAGACACCCTTAGCATTTCGTACACACGTATCCATCTTCGGTAACACAAATGCCGGAAAATCCTCGCTTTTCAATAAGCTTATCGGTCAGGACATGGTAATAGTTTCCCCCGAAAAGGGCACAACCACAGACCCTGTCACAAAGGCGATGGAGCTTCTGCCCTACGGACCTATTGCTCTTACCGATACGGCAGGACTTTCAGATTACAGTAATATCGGCGAAAAACGCATGGCTAAGACTGAAAAAACACTTGAAAAAACCGACTTTGCCATATACGCTGCCGCTGCGGACGATTTTGACGCCGCCGCATATGAGGATATGAAAAAACAGTTTGACAAAAAGCATATTCCGTATTTGCTTGTATTTACGAAATCAGATTTAGGCACAGGTGATTTATCTGTAAAATACCCTGAAGCCGTATTTATATCAGTTAATGATGACGCCTCGATTGATAATCTCCGCTCTGTCCTGCTTGAAAAGCTGTCACAGATAAAGAGTGAGGACGCAACAATGATAGGCAATCTTCTTCCTGAGGGCAGCACAATAATTATGGTTGTGCCGATAGACTCCGAAGCGCCCAAGGGCAGAATAATTCTGCCGCAGGTGCAGTTTCTGCGCGACTGCCTTGACCACGGCATGAAAACAATCGTGGTGCGTGACACAGAGCTTGAGGAAACACTGAAAGAACAGAAAAAAGTGGATTTGGTCGTGACCGACTCACAGGCGTTTAAATTCGTTTCACAGGTTGTCCCCGAAAACATACCTCTTACCTCATTTTCGATGATGATGGCAAGTATAAAGGGCGATTTAAAAAAGCTTATTGCCGGCATAGATGCCATTAAAAACCTAAAGGACGGCAGTAAAATACTCATGGCGGAAGCGTGTACGCACAACAGCTCCCATGAGGATATCGGGAGAGTAAAAATACCAAAGCTGCTGCAAAAATTCATAGGTAAAAGACTCGAATTTGAATATTACGTACATCAGGATTTTCCAAAGGATTTATCCGCGTATGACCTTGTTATCCACTGCGGCGGCTGTATGATAAATTCACGTTCGATGAATAACAGAATTGAATTTTGTGAGGAAAATAATGTCCCGATTACAAATTACGGCGTTGTGCTTGCATGCGTGAACGGCATACGTGACAGAAGTACGGAAATTTTCAGAAAATAATACGCACAAAAAAAAGCGGCATGGCCGCTTTCAGACTGTAGACAAAACCCTTGTTGTTTTGTCTACTCTGTTCTTGGGAGTTTGAGGTGCAACCTCAAGTTAAATCATTTTTGACGACATGTGCGTCAAAAATGGCTAAAAACCTAAAGTTTCGATTTTGAGGAACTTTAGGTTTTTACTTTGAAAATATTCAAAATCAATGCCAAAAAAGCATTGATTTTGGGCTGTCGACATTATGTCGACAGCCTCAAAAAGGTATTGCGCCGCAATACCTTTTTTTGATTATTTATTAAGTTTATTTATGTCCTGTGTTTTTCCCACAAGCACCACAATATCAGTGTCCTTAAATCTGTATTCCGGCTCAGGGGTTATGTTCACGTCATTCGGATTAAGGCTGTTCTTTATCGCAACAATATTTACACCGAATTTTTTACGAACAGATAAATCCGCAAGGCTCTTGCCTATCCATTTTGCAGGCACTCGCATATCCTCAATGCTGTATTCATCAGATATGTGGAGAATATCTATAAACTGCCTTGAAACAAGCCGCGATGCCATCTTTTCGCCTGCCTCCTGTTCAGGAATTATGACCATGTCGGCGCCGACCTTCTTTAAAACCGTTTCATGCTGCGAGTCTCTCGCCTTGCACACGACCTTTTTTACTCCCATTTCCTTGAGCGTAAGCGTTATAAATACGCAATCCATTACGTTATCGCCTATAGCAACAATGGCGCACTCACAGTTTTTAATTCCTATATTCCGCAAAAGCTCCTTATTCTTTGCATCAAGCTGTGCCGCCTTTGTCACATAATCGGCAACCTCGTTTACCTTATCACCATCGCTGTCAATAGCAATAACCTCACAGCCAAGCTCCGCAAGCTTTTTTGCCGCGGATATTCCGAATTTTCCCATACCTATTACCGCAAAGGTTTTCATATATACTACACTCCTATCCTATAAAAAAGTCGCTTTCGGGGTACTTGATACCCGTATTGTTATTTCCCGCACCGGATATGAATATGACGCTTATGGTCATAATTCCGATTCTTCCGAAAAACATATATATAATCAGCAGGATTTTCGTAAATACCGACGCCGTCTCCGTTACTCCCACCGACAATCCCACAGTGCTGTATGCCGAGGCGACCTCATACATCGAATTCAGTACAGGCTGATTGTCCGCAATACTTACCAATGCGGAGCCTAATACAACAAGTATCAGCCACAGCACAAGGATTGACATGGCATGAAGAATTGCTCTGTGCTTTATGCTTCTGTTCAATATAACAACATCAGGCTTTGCCCTTAGCACAGTATGCAGCGTTATGAGCACAAGCATAATCGTGCCTATCTTCACGCCGCCGGCAGTAGAGCCGGACGCTCCGCCTATCATCATCAGCACTATTCCCCACAGCTTGGACAAATCTGTAAGGCTGTCCTGCTTAAGTGCGTCAAAGCCTGCCGTTCTCGTCGTTACCGACTGGAAAAATGATGAAAGTATTCTCTGCGCTGTTGTATCGCTGCCCATTGTTTCGGGATTCTGATATTCAAGTATAAAATATACAGCTCCGCCAAGCAATATCAGCATAACCGTTGACAAAATCACAATCTTTGAATATACGCTCAGCTTTTTCCATGATTTCTTTTTTATAATATCGTTCCATACGATAAATCCCAATCCGCCTATTATAATAAGCGCGGCAAGAGTCAGAAGCACAATCGGGTCATTTCTGAACGAAAACATACTTTTTCCGTCACCGATTACGTCAAAACCTGCGTTGCAGAACGCCGATACGGAATGAAAAATACCATACCATATACCTTTTATTATTCCAACTCTCGGTATAAACCGAACGGACAGCAAAGCCGCGCCTGCAAGCTCCACAATGCCTGTTATTAGCAAAACTCGCTGCACGAGCCTTACGATCCCCTCAAGGCTTTCCGTACCCATTGTCTGGGCAATCATCATTCTGTCCCTGAGATCAATCTGCTTATCCGAGGCAAAGAACGCTATGCACAGCACCGTCATAAAGCCAAGTCCGCCGAGCTGTATGAGTATAAGCAGCACAATCTGCCCGAACAGGCTGAAATACGCGCCCACATTCACAAGCGACAGCCCCGTAACGCAGGTGGCTGACGTTGCAGTGAATAAAGCCGTAAGGAACGGCGTAAACTCCCTTGTCCTTGACGATATTGGCAGCATAAGCAGCAGCGCTCCCACCAGTATCAGAATTGTAAAGCCGCCCGCAATTCGCCGTCCGGGATTTATTCTTTTTTTAGAAAAATTGTCCTTTATACGCTTTATAATTTTAAACACTGTCCTTTCATTCATATCATGCCAATGCAGAAAATTTACTTTTCCTCGCGTTTTTCTCTCGTCATCAGCCTGAGAACAGCCTCGCGCGCGTCTGCGCCGTTATATAAAATGTTATAGGCCTCCTCAACTATCGGCATTTCCACATTATATTTCTTTGCCATTGCATATGCCGCAGCTGCGGTATTCACGCCCTCGACCACCATATGTACCGTGTCAAGGGTTTCCTGCAATGTCTTGCCCTGTCCGAGCAGTATTCCGGCGCGGCGGTTGCGTGAGTGCATGCTTGTACATGTAACAATCAAATCACCAACACCCGAAAGTCCCATAAAGGTTTCCTGTTTTGCGCCCATTGCCGTTCCGAGTCTTGCAATCTCCGCAAGTCCGCGCGTCATAAGCGCCGCCTTTGTGTTGTCGCCGTAGCCAAGACCGTCACTGATACCTGCACAAAGCGCGATTACGTTTTTAAGCGCACCGCCAAGCTCCACGCCGATTATATCCGTTGAGGTGTACACGCGGAACATTTCGTCCATGAATATGTCCTGAATGAATTTTGCCGTTTCGATATGCTCGGACGCAACAACATTTGTTGTGGGCAGTCCTCGCGAAACCTCCTCCGCGTGTGACGGACCGCTCATAACTGATATATCCGCCTGTGGTATTTCCTCTTTATATACCTGTGATAATCTCAAAAGCGTCTTTTCCTCAAGTCCCTTTGAAATGTTTATTAACTTCTGTCCCTCTTTTACATGAGGCGAAAGCTGCTTTGCTGTTGTGCGCGTCGCCGGTGACGGTGCCGCGGTGATTATAAGCGCCGCTCCGTCTGTACATTCGCCCATGTCGTGGGTGCAGTGAATTTTGTCGGGGAATTTTACTCCCGGCAGAAACTCCTTGTTTTCTCTGTCACGCGCAAGCCTGTCTGTTTCCTCCTGTATCCATGACCACAGGTACACGTCATGCCCCTTCTTTGATAAAAGTATCGCTATGGCTGTTCCCCAGCCGCCGCTTCCGATAACTGCAATCTTCATGTTATTTCTCCTTTTTACCAAAACTCAACTTGTTTTCCGTTCCGCTAAGTAATCTCTTTATATTTGCATGGTGTCTTGCGATAAGCAGTCCGCCGATTATCACAACACACACAAGCTGTATAACATTGTAATTCTTCGTAACTATCGCCTTGACTATCTCAACAACAATATATGCCGCACCACCGAGTATTGAGCCAAGCGAAACATAACGTGTAA
>CAMCPC010000056.1 GCA_945876665.1 uncultured Oscillospiraceae bacterium | reverse complement strand
CGTCAGTTAAATACTCACCCTTTGTATACTCTCCCGCTGAGGTGAATACCTTATCTGTACCGAGTGAGCTGTCCTCCTTGTCTGATGAGATAATCGTCGCGTTCTCAATAACATTGCAGTCAAAAATTGATACAAGCGCGTTCTGCGAATCCTTCACTTTCGTATTCAGCGCGTTGTATACAAGATTTGCCACCTGACGTCTTGTAAGCGCCTCTCCCTGCATTGCGTTTACATTATCCGTCAGGTCAAGATTTTCCGCAAGTCCTATCTGTCCGTAGGGCCATGAATAGCCGAAATCGTCATTTGTGTATCCCAGTACCATAAGTACCATTGTAAGCGCTTCCTCGTATGATACAGTATCGTCAGGCTTAAATGTCGCGTCAACATATCCCTCCGCAATACCTGCCGATACAGCCGCCCTTACATACGGCGCTGACCAGTGCCAGTATGGAACGTCTTTAAAGGGCGATATTTTAAGTCCCGACGCCACTGTATTTTTCGACCTTGACGAAGCGACTGCTATTTTTGCAAACTCAGCCCTTGATACATTGTCATCAAGTCTTAAATTGCCGTCATCATCGCCGACCATTATATCCAACTCGGCAAGAAGCGCCATTTTATCTTCATCATTGCCGCTGTCCGCCATGACAGGCAGAGCCGCAATAAGCATTACGGCTGTCAGCATAACTGAAATTATTTTTTTCACACTAACTCCTCTTTTCATCAATCATATCTCAATGCGTCTATCGGGTTAAGCTGTGCTGCTTTCTTGGCAGGCAGATAACCAAAGCCTATGCCTATCGCAACCGACACGCTGAACGCCACTATTATAGATGTGACAGACGGCGCGATTGTCGCATCAAGCAACAGCTTACCCGCCGCGACCGCCACAAGCGCGCCGAATATTATTCCTATTACTCCGCCTATACAGCTTACGGTGCCTGCTTCTATAACAAACTGCATCATTATATTTTTTTGCTTTGCGCCGAGAGATTTTCTTATACCAATCTCACGCGTACGCTCCGTAACTGACACAAGCATGATATTCATAATTCCGATACCTCCGACAAGAAGTGATATTCCCGCAATACACACAAGAACTGTCTGCATCGAGTTCATCATTGTCGACATCTGGTCAATCATTTCCTTCATGCTTATAACCTGATAATAATCATCATCGCCGATTTTTTTATTAAGAAACTGTTTTATTACCGAGGTTGCTTCCTCAACGTGATCCTCATCAACCGCGTTAACGCCGTAAATGCTCACTATACCGTTTCCGTTAAGTCTGATAGCTGTCGTATACGGAATATATATCACATCATCACCGCTTCCCGACGCGGAGTCCTCCTTTTCCTCCAGAACACCTACTACAGTAAGCGGTGTGCCGTTAATTTTAAGCTTTTTCCCCAGCGCGGAGCCTTTACCGAAAAACTTCTGCTCCTGATATGTACCGATAACGCATATGTTGCTCTTATTCACAATATCAGAATACTGAATAAATCTGCCCTGTTCGACATTAAGTATTTTTATATTCAAAAATCTTTCGCTTACACCTTCTGCTTTTCCTTTTTCATTTTCCGTACCTGCTTTGACAGTACCCGAAACAGGAATATCAGGCGAAACATCATTTATTAAACCTTTGTTTTCTTCGGCAAATTTATACATTTCATCAGGCTCAACCTTTTTGCCGTTTCGCGGTGTGATTGATACCTGAATAGTATTTGTGCCTATTTCAGCGAACATATCGGTAAGCTGCTGCGTAAGACCGCCCATAAGGCTGACAAGTATGATAACCGCCGCAATACCTATAATAATACCGAGCATGGTCAGAAACGAACGGACCTTGCTCGCCCATATTGTAGAAATTGCCATTTTAAAGCATTTTCCAAAGCCCATTACGCATCACCTGCCTTATCCTGTTTTGAAACAATCTCATCGCCTTCAGCGGGACCGTCATAGACTATTTTACCGTCTGTTATACGAACAACGCGCTGTGCCTGCGCGGCAATGGAATTATCATGCGTGATAAGCACAATAGTGTTGCCTTCCCTATGAAGTTCCTGCAAAAACTGCATAACCTCACGTCCTGTTTTTGAATCCAGTGCGCCTGTAGGCTCATCTGCAAGAATTACAGATGGATTTCCCGCAAGGGCGCGCGCAATAGACGCTCTCTGCTGCTGACCGCCCGAAAGCTGCGAAGGAAAATTCTTTGCTTTATCTTTAAGTCCGACTCTATCAAGCGAACGGAGTGCTCTTTCCTTCTGCTCACTGTCGCTTACACCTGCGTAAAGCAAGGGCAATGCCACATTTTCCAGAAGCGTCAGCTTCGGCAGAAGATTATATTGCTGAAATATAAATCCAAGCATTTTATTTCTTACCTCTGCAAGCTCATCATCCGTATAATTGCTTATATTCTTGCCGTTTAATCGGTACGTACCCTTTGTGGCAACATCAAGGCAGCCGATTATGTTCATACAGGTGGATTTACCGCTTCCCGACTTACCTATTATAGCAACAAATTCACCCTTTTCTATTTTCAGTGATATTCCATCCAGCGCGTGAACCTCGCTGTCACCCATATAATATATCTTATAAATATCCTCTAATTCTACCAATGGAGGCATAACAAAATCACCTCCGCCTTATCTTGGTCCGCCTGCTCCGCTCGGAGCGTCGCCTCCGCCGTTCGGAGGACCGCCGGGCGCACCGCCGCTTTGGGCTTCACCGCTCATATGCTGCTGCATCATTTCTTGGAAATCACTTGATGTATCCATTTCCTGACCTCTTACAAGCTCACCCTCGGAAAGTCCTGATTTAATTTCAATATAATCATCATCACTGATTCCCGTCTGTACCTCAACAGTCTTATAGCCCTCAGGCGCGGAGTCGGTTTTGTCGGTCTTGTCACCCTTTACATAGACATTATTGCCCCTGTTAAGCGAGCTTACAGGTACTGCAAGCACATTTTCAACCTTTTCCACAACTATTTCAGCATCCACGTTCATACCCGGAAGCAGCTCGCCGTAATCAGTTATAGAAATTGTTACAGGGTAATTCGTAACGCCGTTTTCCGCCACGCCGTTTATGCTTACCTTTTCAACTATCCCCTTGAATTCCTTATCGGAAATAGCGTCTGCCTTTACTGTAACCTCCTGACCGACCTTCACTCTTGCTATATCAACCTCGTCCACGTTTAAATCAAACTGTACGCTTGACATATCATAGATTATGCACATAGGTGTTGTGGCATTTGAAGAATCAATCTTGTCGCCTGCCTTGCTGTTCTTTGTTACAACCATGCCTGATATCGGCGCTGTGATTGTATAATCGTCAAGCCCTTTCTGCGCCTTTTCAAGTCCAAGCCTTGCATCATCAAGCGCAAGCTTTGCATTGCTTATAGCACTGTCCTGTGAATATACGTCACTGGCAAGCACTGCCTTTTCAAGCGCAAGCACCGCGTCATCAAGCGACAGCTTTGCTGTGTTCGATGAGGAAGATGCGGAATTTGATTCCAACGTTGCTATTGATTGTCCGTTATATACTGAATCATTTTTTGAAATATTAACGCTTATAACCTTACCTGATGTCTCTGTGGTGATTGAATGCTCATTTATGTATTCAAACTGTCCCGCGTCATTACAGGCTACATCACCTATCTGCGCCGTTGCCTTGTCGGAGGTGGTAAGCGCTCCGGGATTTTCAACCTCTATCGTTACATATTTTACTATGTTATGTCCGCTTACCGCAACAGATGCGCTTGACACACCGCTTACACTGCCCCACAGCTGTGTGCCTGTTCCCGCCACTGTAACCGTTGCACCGTCACCTGCTGAAATATACTGCGCGTCCGTTTCATTAAACGGCACACGAAGCTTCATATATTTGTCATTGTACACAGATGCAATTTTTGTTCCGGCTCCGACATTGTCGCCCTCCTTCACATAAACCTCACTTACCGTTCCGCTTACATCAGACTTTACATTAAGGTCGCCTACTGTTTTCTGCGCATCACTGTAGCCCTGTCTTGCCCTTTCAACAGCTATCTGCGCACTCTTTATATTCTTGTCATTAGTCTGCGAAGTCTGCGACTTTGCCTTTACAGCGTCAAGGTAGTTCTGCTGTGCTCTCTTAAGTGCATTTTCCGCAGTGCTTACGCTGTTCTGCGGAGTTTCCGAGTCAAATTGGTACAGCTTATCACCCTTTTCTACAATATCACCCTCACTGATAAAGTCAGATGTTATTTCACCTGTTGTAATTGACATAATGGAATATGAATCCTTAGGCTCTATAATTGAGCTTCCCGTCACCTTTTTCGTTACGGTGCGGCGTTCAACGGTCACGTCCTTCGGCTGCATTGCCTGCTGCATTTTCTTTTTTGCACTCGCGCTGCATGCTGCAAAAGCACAGATTATCACTGATATAATAAGAATAATTATTGTAAGCTTGCGGCTGATTCTGAATTTGCCGATAAAAAATTTCTTATCCTTTTTATCATAGCCTACATTATCCTTAACATTGCATAAAAGCATTTTTAGTTTGCCGAATTTGCTTTCCTGCTCTATTTCCTGACAATCTTCATATTCGTCTGACAGATTTTCTTCATATGTATTTTCTTCACTTGTGATTTTCTGCTCATTTTCAGATGTTAAATCCTCCACTGCATTCGCCTCCCTAAATTGCTTTATATATTAAACTGTTTACTGTTTGTCAATATACGCTATGTAGTATTTTATCACCCGCCATATTCAAAGTCAACAAACACATCAGTACAATTCTGTAAATTTACATTTTATTCATATTTTATTTGAATATTTTTCATATTTGTTATATAATAAATATGAGGTGACTAACTATGAAAAATATCGAAAATTATATAAATACTGCTATGGGACGTACTGAACCCGACCTTATATTAAAGGGCGGAAATGTCGTTGACGTATTTACGGGAAGCATTATAAAGGCGGACGTTATAATAAAAGACGGTATTATATGCGGTGTCGGCTCATACAGCGGCAAAAATGAAACTGACGTCACAGGGAAATATATAATGCCCGGCTTTGTTGATGCTCATGTTCATATTGAGTCGTCTATGACCTCTCCCGCAGAATACGCAAAGGCTGTCATGCCTCATGGTATAACAACCGTTATCGCTGACCCTCATGAAATCACAAATGTATGCGGTGAGTACGGTCTTAAGTATATGCAGGAGGCATCAGAGAAAATACCTCTTGACGTAAATCTTATGCTCCCCTCATGCGTACCGGCAACTCCATTTGAACATACAGGCGCTGTACTCACTGCTCAGGACACAAAACGTCTTGCGCCGGATTTCTTCGGCATCGGCGAAATGATGAATTATCCCGGTATACTTTCATGCGACAGCGAAACGCTCGGAAAGCTATGCTCCGGCATTATAGACGGTCACGCGCCGCTGCTTTCTGGACACGACCTTGACGCATACGCAAGCGCAGGCATCAAAACAGACCACGAATGCAGCATAGTTGAGGAAATGACCGAGAAAATAAGCAAGGGTATGTATATACTCCTGCGTGAGGGTACTCTGTCACTCGACGTTGCAAAGCTCATAAAAGGTGTCACACCGCATACGCTCAGAAGATGCGCCTTCTGTACCGATGACAGATTTGTGGGCGAAATAATCCGTGACGGAAGTATTGACCACTGCATACGCAAGGCGGTTTCTCTCGGTCTTGACAGCGTGGATGCCGTAATCATGGCAAGTCTTAATGCCTGTGAAATGTACGGAATGAAAAATAAGGGTGCAATAGCTCCGTCTTATGCCGCTGATATCGTTGTAGCGGACGACCTGTGCCTGACAAGGATCGCGCAGGTTTACAAGGACGGCGTACTTGTATGTGAAAACGGAAAGGCTCTGTTTGACTGCGAAGCAGTCGATACGTCAAAGGTTACTGATACGGTTCATCTTCCGCAGATTACCGCAGATTTCTTTACCGACAAGCTATCTGACAGCTTCAGCGCAATTGAGCTTATCCCCGAAAGTATAATTACAAGAAAGGTTACTGCCAAAAAAGGTGATACGCTGTCTAAGGTATGCGTTATTGAGCGGCACAAAAATCTCGGTACAAAGGGTATTGCATATGTTACAAATTACGGCATTACAAACGGCGCAATTGCCACATCAATAGGACACGACAGCCATAATGTAATCGTTATCGGCGACAACAATGATGATATGGCGCTTGCTGTCAATGCGCTCGGTAAAAGCGGCGGTATTGCCGTATGCTCAAACGGCAATGTAATTGCTTCAATGAAGCTTGATATTGCCGGACTTATGTCGCTGAAACCGGCGGACGAAGTCACAAAGGAGCATGACGCGCTGTACAAAGCCGTAAAATCGCTTAAAATCACCGACAAAATCGATCCGTTTTTATCTCTGGCATTTCTGCCTCTGCCTGTTATTCCCGAAATACGAATAACAGATTCGGGATTATTTGATGTGACGGAATTTAAATTTATATAGCAACGAAAGGGCATCACCGATGCCCTTTCCTATTTACTGTTTAGTTGTTTCTGTATCCGATTTCTGAATCTTCTGACCCTTGTTTCCGCGTCCGCCGAAGCCTACGCTTGCAGCTGTTCCCACCGTTGTGACCTTATCTGTCACAATAAAGCTTTCCTTTTGCTCTCCGTTTGTATAGACGCTGTATTCCTTGTCCGTTTCCAGATTGTCGGAGGAATACAATATTGCGCTGAATGGACTTGATACAGTGAATGACGCTATTGTTTCACCCTCTGCATTTCTTATTTCAAACAATTCTCCCGCTGTTACTTCTGCACTCAGATTGATATTCGCCGTATTCTGATTTGCTCCTGTTGTATTTATTGAACTGCCTGTTGCCAAAACGTCACCGCCGTTTATTATAAGTGCGCCGTCGGTGTCAAGTCCCATCTCACCGCCGCCTGCTCTCGGAGGACCTTCTATTATAATATCACCGCCGTCAATCACAAGCGAACCGTTGGAGTCGATTCCATCATTAACAGCATTTATATAAATTGTTCCGCCGTTAATCTGAATATGATGCTCTGTGCTTATTTCTGTAGAATTGCGTCCTATGCCAAAGCCGTCATTTGGGATTTCAGACATTTCACCATTTTGTATATCCTGCATCATCATTGGTCTGCCGCCCCTCATGTCAGACGGTGTCATGTTATCGTCCGGCTGCATATCTGTTCTTTGTCCGCCTCCGAAGCCGCCGCGCATATTATCCATACCGTTGCCGCCGGCATTGAATCCGTCATCACTCGAGATTACGCTTATGTCACCGCCGTTAATCGTCATTATCTGTTTTGTTTCAATACCCTCTGTTGACTTTGTTATGTCAATATCACCATCGTCAATAACTATATAACCATGAGCAGAAATACCTTTCTTTGACTCCGATGCAAGCGTCAGCTTACCGCCGCTGATATTAATATCAGACGCGCAATGGATGGCATGGTCAGTTGA
>CAMCPC010000055.1 GCA_945876665.1 uncultured Oscillospiraceae bacterium | reverse complement strand
ATTGCTGTAGGTCTTTACTTCAAACGGCTTTATTGCCTGTTTATATTCAAGCAAGCCTGTGTGGGGACGTCTGTCGGGGTACACAAGTCCGTCTACGCAGAAATTTCCGTCGTGCGGAAATTCTCCGTGGTCGCCGCCATAAAAATATTTACCACCGCCCATATCAATAGCATGGTCGCACCACTCCCACGCAAACGCGCCGAAAAATCCGTCATATCGATAAAGACGGTCAATATACTCCTTTATGCCGCCGGGGCCGTTGCCCATTGCGTGCATGAACTCGCACTGCATATAAGGTTTCTTTCGCGCAAGCTGTTCCTTCTCTTTCTTAGGCAAATTGCTCTCCGACAAATCAATCCATTCGCCGGCCTGTTCATATGCCCAGCCGTTTTCGGAGCTTATTGTATGCCATACGTGTTCGCCAGGATTTTTGAAATATTCGTCAATCCATTCATAAGACGCGTACATGGTGCTTGTCACATCAAGCATTGAGGTATCGTTTTTGTGGTCAGCCATCTGCCACATACTGCTTTCATAATGGGTAAATCTCGTAGTGTCATACTCCTTCACCCACCTGCCGGCATTTTCAAAATTAACGCCGTAGCCGCCCTCATTTCCAAGCGACCACAAACACACACACGGTCTGTTTTTATCGCGGATAACATTTCTCTGCACCCTGTCAAGTATGGCATCGCCCCAATCGGGATTATTCGCAAGAAGTCCGAAGGTTTTTGCCTGTGAACCGCCGTAAATTGAGGCCGTGCCGTGGATTTCAATATCCGATTCATCTATGACGTAAAAGCCGTATTCGTCACACATCTGTGTAAACCACGGCGCATTGGGATAGTGGCTTGTACGCACCGCATTTATGTTGTGACGCTTCATGAGCATTAAATCACGCTTTGCCATCTCGCGCGTTACGGCATAACCTGTCACAGGGTCACTGTCGTGACGGTTTGCGCCTTTCATTTTAATCGGCTTGTTATTTAAAAGCACAATACCGTCATCAATTTTTATCTCGCGTATTCCGACTTTTTCCTTTATAACCTCGTTTTCCGTAACAAGGTAGAGCGTATAAAGATACGGATATTCCGCATTCCACAGCTTTGGATTTTGCACCATTATTTCTGTGTCTGCTCCGCTGTAAATCGTGCCTTTTTCGTCCTCAAGAATAAAGCTTACATCTGTGTCAGCGTCAATGTCTATGCTGATTTTTCCGTCTATGTACGTTTCTATTTTATAATCACGTATATGCTTTTCGGGACGGCTTAAAATATACACATCTCTGAAAATGCCGCTCATACGGAACTTGTCCTGGTCCTCAAGATAGCTTCCCACACACCACTTCATAACAAGCACGCAGAGGGTATTTTCGCCCTCTTTCACCTTATCGGTTATATCAAATTCCGATGTGGAATGTGACACCTGACTGTAGCCGACAAATTCGCCGTTGAGCCACACATAAAAGCAGGAGTCCACACCCTCGAAATTAAGGTACTGTCTGTATTCCGAATTGCCCTCAAAGGTTGTCACGTATGCGCCGCATGGGTTTTCGTATGGCACATAGGGCGGATTGAACGGAAACGGATAGCGCGTATTCGTGTACTGGTGACAATCATAGCCCTGCGTCTGCCAGCAGGACGGAACGGGTATTTTATCAAAGCCGTCCGTATTGCCGTTTATAAAATCCTCATTTACATCATCAATACACCTGTAATATTTAAAGCTCCACTCACCGTTTAAAAGCTGTTTTCTGTCCTCTTTGCCTTTTTTTGCATTTTCTATATCTGAATACACCTCGTAATACGCTCTGTTTTCCTCGGTATTAACGTGCAGTGTATTTAAATCCTCATAATACTTTTCTATCTCCACTGTCCATGCCTCCTTATATAAGTTCAGTATACTCTATATTTATAAGAGTTGTCAATACAAAAAAATAAGGGACACTAAAACAATTTAGTGTCCCTCTGTCCATTCAAACGCACTTGCCGCAAGGCGCGTAATTCCTTTTTTAACACTTATAAGTCCGCCGGAGCATTGTGCGGTTTTAGTGTCCCCATTTTCTCTCGTCACACATGCCTGTCCTGTTGCCACAGGCGCGACAAAGTCACTGTGTCCGCCAAGTATACATACATCACCCTCTGTGGTGCGTACAATTATTTTTTTCGCCTGTCCGTCAAAAAAAATCCCCTCCGGCGTCACTATCTGTAAATGAAATGTGTTCATAGCTTAGTCCTTCATTTTTTCGTATTTTTCACGCACTTCGTCTATCGTTCCTGTGAACAAAAAGCAGGATTCGGGAATATCGTCACATCTGCCGTCTATAATTTCACGAAAGCCGCGTATTGTTTCCTTTATCGGCACGTACTTGCCCTGCATACCCGTAAACTGCTCTGCAACGGAAAACGGCTGCGACAAAAATCTCTGCACCTTTCTGGCACGGTTTACAAGCTTTTTGTCCTCCTCGCTCAGCTCGTCCATACCCATAATCGCAATTATGTCCTGTAATTCGGTATAGCGCTGCAACATACGCTGAACATCACGTGCCGTTTCATAATGCTCTCTGCCCACAACATCGGGAGAGAGTATTCTTGAGGTTGATTCAAGCGGATCAACCGCCGGATATATACCAAGTGACGCAATCTGACGTGACAAAACGGTCGTTGCGTCAAGGTGCGCAAAGGTCGTGGCAGGTGCCGGGTCTGTAAGGTCGTCCGCCGGCACGTATACAGCTTGAATTGATGTTATTGAGCCGTTTTTCGTGGAGGTAATCCTCTCCTGCAGCGCGCCCATTTCCGTTGACAGCGTTGGCTGATAGCCCACCGCTGACGGCATACGTCCGATAAGCGCCGAAACCTCCGAGCCGGCCTGTGTAAATCTGAAAATATTATCTATAAACAGCAGCACGTCCCGATGCTGCTTGTCACGGAAATACTCCGCCATTGTAAGACCTGTCAGCGCGACTCTCATTCGTGCGCCGGGCGGCTCGTTCATCTGACCGTAAACAAGCGCCGTTTTACTCAGAACACCCGACTCCTTCATTTCGTTATACAGGTCGTTGCCCTCTCTCGTTCTCTCGCCCACGCCCGAAAAAACGCTTATGCCGCCGTGCTGCTTTGCGATGTTATTGATAAGCTCCATTATAAGCACCGTCTTGCCGCCACCCGCGCCGCCAAATAGTCCTATCTTGCCGCGCTTTGCATAGGGCGCTATAAGGTCAACGACCTTTATGCCTGTTTCAAGGATTTCCGTTGATGGGTCTTGTTCGCTATACGCGGGCGGCTCGCGGTGTATGCACCACTTTTCCTCCGTTTCGGGGTTCGGCATATTATCCACCGCGTCACCAAGCACGTTGAACACTCTGCCAAGCGTTTTATCCCCCACCGGAACGCTTATGCCCGCACCTGTGTCAACGGCGTCCATACCGCGCACAAGTCCGTCTGTTGAACCCATTGAAATACACCTTACCACATTGTCGCCCACGTGCTGCATAACCTCTGCCACAAGCCGCTGTCCGCCGTTGTCTATTTCAAGTGCGTTTAAAAGCTTTGGCAAATTGTCGTCCTCAAACTGCACGTCAAGCACAGGGCCTATTATCTGAACTATTTTTCCTGTATTATTCATGTCATTACCTCATTACAAATTTTCCGCACCTGCGATAATTTCCGTCAGCTCCTGCGTGATAGACGCTTGACGCGCTCTGTTATATTCAAGGCTCAGCTCGTCTATCATTTCAGACGCGTTGTCCGTCGCCGATTCCATTGCGTTGCGCCTTGCGGCCGTTTCTGATGCGACCGACTCCGACACCGCGCCGTATATCATGCCCGACAGGTAATAGGGCACTATATGCGCAAACGCCGTTTCCGCATCAGGCTCATATATCGTAAGACCGTATGCGGTCTTTTTCATATTTGCACTCTCAACCCTTATCGGGAGCATTTTTACCGTTTTAGGCTTCTGAATAAGCATATTTACAAAGCTTGTATATGAAAGGGTAAGCCTTGTAAATTCGCCCCTTTCATATGCCTTGGCAAGCATACTGCCTATGTCATAGCAGTTGGAAATTGCCACATCAGCCGCTTTTTCATAATCGGTCGTGAGAAAATCTGTGCCGTTAAAGTATTCAACCACCTTTTTACCAATCGGGAAAATTATATCGCCGTCATGCACGTCAAGGGACTTGAAAAGATTATGGTTATAGCCGCCGGCAAGACCTCTGTCGCCGGCAATCACCACATGACACGTTCTGCCCTCTCTCGCGCGCGTGAATACGGATGAAAAGTCCTTGTTGTCCTTTGCTATATCATCAAGCGTTTCCCTCAAAATGTTAAAGTAAGGCTTTGAACGCTCTATTCGCTCCGACATTTTACGCATTTTTGACGCGGCGACAAGCTGCATAGCCTTCGTTATCTGCATTGTGCTTTGTATGCTTCTTATTCTGTTTTTGATTGTTTTCATTGATGATGCAGACATAGCTTTACTCCATAAAATTCTTCTTGCTTTCCTCAATGGCTCGCTTTAATTTCTGTTCGGTTTCCTCGCTCAAATCGCCCGTTTTTTCTATTTCATCAATTATATCATGGGCCTTATTTTCGATATACTCAAACAAATGCTTTTCGTATACGCGGATTTTGTCCACAGGAATATCCTCAAGCATATCATTTATAACAGCGTATATTATCGTCACCTGCAATTCAACGCGCACAGGCGCATTTCTGCCCTGTTTCAGCACCTCCACAATCCTCTCGCCCTTCGCAAGACGCATTTTTGTATCTGCGTCAAGGTCAGAGCCGAACTGGGCAAACGCCTGTAATTCGCGGTACTGTGAATATGCTAATTTAAGACTTCCGGCAACCTTTTTCATAGCCTTAATTTGCGCGCTGCCGCCCACACGCGACACGCTTATGCCGGGGTTTACCGCCGGCATTATTCCCGAATGAAACAGCTCTGTTTCAAGAAAAATCTGTCCGTCAGTAATTGAGATTACGTTTGTGGGAATGTATGCCGAAACGTCACCTGCCTGTGTTTCAATTATCGGCAGCGCCGTAAGCGAACCGCCGCCAAGCTCGTCCGACAATCTTGCGGCTCTTTCAAGCAATCTCGAATGTAAATAGAACACATCGCCCGGATATGCCTCACGTCCCGGCGAACGTCTTAAAAGCAGCGACAGCGCCCTGTAGGCAACCGCGTGCTTTGATAAATCATCATACACAATAAGTGCGTCCTTACCTCTATACATAAAATACTCACCCATTGCGCAGCCGGCATAGGGCGCGATATATTGAAGCGCAGGTGCTTCTGATGCTGTTGCCGAAACAACTATTGTATAGTCCATTGCGCCTGCCTTTTCAAGCATATCTACTATTGAAGCAACCGTAGAACGTTTCTGTCCTATAGCAACGTAAATGCACACCACATCCGTATTTTTCTGATTTATTATCGTGTCAATGGCTATGGCAGTTTTACCCGTCTGTCTGTCGCCTATGATAAGCTCACGCTGTCCGCGTCCTATGGGTATCATTGAGTCTATCGCCTTGATGCCCGTCTGCAAAGGAATGCTTACGGACTTACGCTCAATAATACCCGCTGCCGCCGCTTCAACATTGCGCTGCTCTTTGGTATTGATTGCGCCCTTTCCGTCAATCGGGTTTCCAAGCGCATCCACCACGCGACTGATAAGCTCCTCTCCCACAGGAACGCTTACAACCTTTCCTGTGCGCTTTGCTGCAGAGCCTTCCTTTATTTCCTCGTCGTCGCCCAGAATTACCACGCTCACAAAATCCGTTTCCAGATTAAGCGCCATTGACATCACTCCGCCATGAAGCTCAATTAGCTCGCCTGCCATGCAGTTTGCAAGACCGTGTATACGCGCAATGCCGTCACCCACCTCTATAACGTAGCCTGTTTCCGTTTCGTTTATGACGTTTTCATAATTCTTTATTCGGTCCTTTATGACCTTGCTCAAATCATACATTTTGTACTCCTGTGTCAGTTATTTACCAAAGCCTTTTTCATGCTTTCTAACTCTGTCTTTACGCTTGAATCAATTTTCATGCCGTCCGTTTCGATTATTATTCCGCCGATACAGCTTTCATCAATCTTCCGTTTCAACACAATTTTACAGCCTGTTTTTTCTTCAAGCCGCGCAGCAAGCTTTTCTATCAGTGCTTCGCTTACAGGCTTTGCTGTGGTTACTCTGACTATCTTTATATTATTATCCTTGTTATACTGTTTTTCGTATTCCTTGAAGCACTCGTCAATGCAGTGTACCATATGCTTTTCACACAATAGCTTCAAGAAATTGAGTGTGTATCGGTTCACCTTGCCGAAAAAATCCTCGTTCAGAATTTCCATAAGCTCATCACGCGCAATCTGCGGTGAATCAAGTATTTTTACATAATCGGGGTGCTCCTTAAAAAGAGCCGCAATATATCTTAGCTCCGAAAGAATTTCCTTTGCTTTGCCCTGCTCCTTTGCAAGGGAATGAAGTGATTCTCCGTATGTTTTTGCTGCAACCATTTTTAATCACCTAAATCCTGTCAATAATGTCCGAAATAAGTTTTTCATCAGTATTTGTATCAAGCTTTTTGCCTAAAATTTTCTCCGCGATGTCCACCGCCATTGACGCTATATCCGCCTCGGCTTCGTTCATTGCGTTTTCCTTGTCTCTTTCAATCTGCTTCTGCGATTTTTCTATTATATGCTTTGCCTGTTCATTTGCTTCGCTTACTATGCTGTCCGAACGTCTGTTCGCCGCTTCAACAGCGGATTTTATAATTCCGTCCGCCTCAGTTTTTATGGCACGCAGCTTGCTTTCATACTCCGCTTTTACACTCTGCACTTCGGATTTTGTATTTTCCGCTTCTTTGTAGGAGTTTTCAATTTCCTCCGCGCGCTCATCAAGCACCTTGTTGACAGGCTTAAACAGAAACTTCTTTAAAAGCAGAAACAGAATAATAAGGTTTGCCCATGTAAAAATCATTGTCCATACGTCAATGGACACAAACGGTAAATATTCCTCCATTTCCGTCAGTCCTTTCAATAATAAATGTCCGAGAAAAATTTTCTAAGCAGGTCGTGCCAAATCGGAGCGCAATCGTATGCCGATACTTCAAGCTCAGATTTGGTGCAAGATGCAACGAGGATTTTTTACAGAAGTCCTATAAGAGGGTTTGCAAATAAAAGAATTAATGCCACGACAAGTCCGTAAATACCCGTCGACTCCGCAACGGCAGCACCAAACAGCATTGTTGACGTGATTGCGCCCCTTGCTTCCGGCTGTCTGCCGACCGCCTCCGCCGCCTTACCTGCCGCAAAACCCTGTCCGATACCCGGACCTACACCGGCTATCATTGCAAGTCCGGCACCTATTGCGGACGCTGCTAAAACTATTGCTCTTTCCATAATGTATCTCTCCTTTTATTTTTTTTATCTATTTTTATTAGATAAATTATTGTTTATCGGTATTGTTCGCCTCGACAACCTGTTGTAGGGGCGGCTA
>CAMCPC010000054.1 GCA_945876665.1 uncultured Oscillospiraceae bacterium | reverse complement strand
GACGGCTGTCACCAAGGTGCGCCCACACGGCTTTTCTGCCGTCAGTTACCAGCGCCACGACAGTTGACGCCATATTATATCTGTCCTCGTCACGCTCGGCGCATATTGCCAAAGCAGCCTTTTTCAGATAATCACGCAACGCTGAGCGCGAAATTTGGGGATTTCTTTCAAACTCACCGCGCACCATGTCGCAGACAAGCTTTGACGCGACCTCGCCGCAAAGCTGTCCGCCAAGTCCGTCGCACAGCACAAAGCACCATATTTCGCCCGCGCGCGCATAACCCACGCAATCCTCGTTGTTTTTTCTCCCGCCTCTGTTACTCAGTGATACTGCTCTCATAAAATCTTAACCTTTCCTGCCTTAATCCTGCGTCACATTCTCCGCTTGTCCGTCGTTATCCGTTTCGGCATTATCCACACCGATGCTCTGATTATCTTCCGGTGCGCCGCTGCTCTCTTCACGCAGTGAGTTTATCTCCTGCTGCATAAGAAGCTGCGTTTCAAGCGCCTCATCATACATCACCTTGTATTTATAATTTGAAACCCACATAACCGCGATTACTATACACTGTACCGCGATTATACACACAAGCAGCAGTGCAAGCAATGTAACCTTTCTTTCTCTGCCTGCCGCCGCGATATTTTCTTCCTTTACTCTTTTATAGTCCATTTTCTTCTCCTCATGAAACCCTTTGCCGTCAGGCACGACTGTTATCCTGTCTGTCTTTCTCATATTCTGCAAGGAAACGCGAAAATTTTCCTACGCATTTCCTGTTAAACGCTATACCAAGCGAGGTCAGCTTCATAAGCAAATCCGCACTCATCTTTTCCTCGTATTCCACCTCAACCTCGTAATCTACGTTATCAAAATATGTGGTCTTGTCAAGGCAAAGCTCTGAACCGTTATGCTTGAAGCTATGACGCACCGTTGCGGCAGAACCCATTCTGTAAAGCTCGCCGACCTCCATACCCGTAATACGCTTTGCCGTTTCGGCGTCAATTATCTCGGGTACATTCTCAATTTCGTATTCGTTTTCCTCACAAATCTGCAAAGGACTATTTTCGTTTTTATGGAGCTTTACCTGAATTTTCGGTATATCGTCAACAACTCTTACACGCACCATTATGCGGTGTTCGCCAAGCACTCCGTTTCTGTCAGTATAATAATTATTGACCTGCTCCTTAACGCTGTCCCAATTAAAGGTTTTTTTCACCTTTTTGTAGGTTTCCTCGTCTATTATACTTTTTATCTCTGTTTCTGTCATAGTCTTCTCCCGTTTATACAAACTGATTACGTTCCTCTTTATATTTGTATCCTATCAAAGATAATTTATCCTCTATTTCCTTTCTGTCAAGCTCCATATCGTCACACATTTCATCAAGGCTGCCGTAAAAATCACGCAGCTTTGTGTTGACAAAGCTCAAAAGTATCGCAGGGTCTTTGGGTATCATACCAATCCTCCGTCCTTTACTATTGTTCTAATTATATTCTTTCCCTGTCGGATTTCATATTTCATTGCAGGGATAAGCGTCTTCTGATAACGCAGGTTTGTATTTGGTGACGCGGGGATAACAATTCCCTCGCCGCCGCTTTCCGACAGCACCTCACATTGCTGGAAGCTGTTTCTTGCAAAGGCTGTTTCTCCGCCGCCCGATACACAGTTGTCGCTGTCACGGTTTGCAACGGCAAAGCCCGCGTCATATGCTTCACATTCAATATCGGACGTGATTTCATGCTCCCTCATATGCCCGTAATCAGTAGGAGTAACGGTTGTTTTAACCTCAATCCCCTTAAACGGCGACCATTCAATAACAACCTTATCCTCATTCACCGCACAGGAAGTAAAGTGACGGCGCACCATAACAATACCGTCAACCATAAACACAAGCATACTGTCGGGCGCAGTCTCCGCAAGGCTTATATTGCTCCTCATCACATTAAATCCGAAATGCGCGCTGTAGGCGAATTTCAGATACTTTGGTATTATCTGTCCGCAGTCGAAATACGTATTATTGCCGCCGACATATGCCACGCTTCTGCCGTTTCTTCTTGAAACAAGCATCTGCGCTTCCTTTATCAGCTTCTTACCATTAAGGGATGGCATCGGCGCTGCTTCACATTTCCAGAATTCATGGTTATCGGGGAGCATAAGAAACATATATGCCTTAAGCCCCCAATAGGGTGAGCCGTGTGCATTGTAATGCTCCGCCATAAGCAAGTTCGGATAATCATAGCCTACTGTCAGAATACACGCATGGTCAAAAATATCCTTACTAAGCCAATTTTCCAAATTACGAACAATTATTCCTTTCATAACCTCAATCGGAAACGGTCTGATTCCTGCCGTAACGCAGGCGCTCCAGAAAGCGGTCTGTGCAAAGCGGTAGGTCAGCGAGCGTCCGTAAGGCAAAGCCTCGCCGTCCTCGTCAAACCAGTATATAAAGGTCTTTGCAAATTCAGACGCGCGTTCCTTATACTTCCGCGCTCTTTCGCTGTCCTCGTTCTCCATTGCAACAGCATAAACAAGTCCGTAAAAATGGAACGCAAACGCAATATAGTAGTCCGTCTGACCGTGTATACCGTCCTTGTACCAGCCATTTCCAATGTAAAATTCATCAAGACGCGCCAGGTCTTTTTCAAGACGCACCGCGTCATATTTTCTGCCGACCTTTTTCATTGCCACGTTCACAAGCACTCTGAAAAATATCCAGTTGCTGTCGCACACATCATGCGCATTTATTGAGCCAAGCCATTTTTCAAGGTTATCCTTTGCCCTGTCAGCAAGCGGCTCCCACAGCTTGTCCTTTGCAAAAATAAGTC
This sequence comes from uncultured Oscillospiraceae bacterium, assembly GCA_945876665.1. GTDB lineage: Bacteria > Bacillota > Clostridia > UBA1381 > UBA1381 > Hominilimicola. Next base: position 4,799 of record CAMCPC010000054.1, on the reverse strand, counting down.
CGTAGGCGATTGACGCCATCTCAACAAACCGCTGATCCCTTTCATGACATTCGCCCCAATACCCTTCGCTGTCACTGTCCGTTCCGTCGGCAAGCCCCGACAAATAAAGCTTTTCAAAGCTTTCTGCATTCTTTCCTCCTGCCCACAGCGGCACAAGTCCCCATAACGGACGCGCAAACGCCTCCATGTCAGCAGACGCATTTTCATACCACGCACTGTGCTGCGCGAACTGTACCTTTGAGCCATTATAAAACCTTTCTATCGGTTCAAGTATATTTTTAAGCTGTTCTGCAAAATATTCTTTATCGTACATAATCTTCCCCTCCATATATATCATTATTATACCACCTGTCGCATAAAAAGTAAACATCAAGATTGTAAACCTTTGTACGTTTTGATAGTTGACAATTTTCAAATTATGTATTATACTTAACAGGAAATAAAAATTGGAGGAGATTTTAAAATGAAAGTAAAAACAATGGTGATATGTGCAATTTTTGCAGCAATTCTGTGTGTATTTTCGGTATTAACAATACCAATAGGACCGGTGCCGATTTCAATGGGCATACTTGGAGTTATGCTTACGGCAATTATACTCGGGCCTAAAAAGGGAACGATTGCCGTAATAGTATACATTCTGCTCGGCGCGGTAGGTCTGCCGATTTTCTCGGGCTTCAAGGGCGGCTTTCAGGTATTGCTCGGTCCTACAGGCGGATACATATGGTCATACATAATAGTCGCGCTGTTTATAGGTTTTCTTACAATCAGACAACAAAAAAACAAATGGCTTACTATGCTTAAAATATTTATTGTATGCCTTATCGGAATAGTTATATGCTATGCTGCAGGAACAGTTCAGTTCATGTTTGTACAGAAAGCAGACCTTGCAAAGGCTCTTACACTTTGCGTAATACCGTTCATACCGTTTGATATTCTTAAAGCGTTAATTGCATCATATCTCGGCTATACTGTAAAAACCGCATTAAAAAAATCAGGCTATCTTGAATAGAAAATCAAAAAATCCATCCGCAAATGCGAATGGATTTTTTTCTGTCTGAAATTAAGAATTAGCTGCTGCGTCTGCGGCAGGTGCTTCTGCTGCTTCTTCAGCAGGTGCTTCTGTTGCTTCTTCAGCAGGTGCTTCTGTTTCCTCAGTTTTATCCTCTGATTCTTTTTTAGCTTCCTTTTCAGATTCTATTCTTTCCTGTCTTTGTTTTTCCTCAACAGTCTGTCTGATTTCACCCCAAAGCGTATCTGCTGTAACCTCATCGCCAAGACCGTAATATTCCTTGAATTCCTCAAGGTATTCTTCACCGACATATGCACCGAGAGTTGCCTTATTAAGAGCCTCACCCCAAGTAGTTTCATCTGTTACCTCATCAGGCAGCTGAAGAATTTCCTTAAGCTGGCTTGTTTCCATTCCATAGGTTTTTGCCATATTTGAGAATGGAATGTTGTTGTATGCAGCGCTTTCTGTTGTGTTTGCCGGCATATCGGCAGGAAGACCGTACTGCTCAAGGAATTCATCAAGCTCCATACCTGCTTCCTCAGCAACCTCGCCCACTGTGCGTCCGCTTACGTCAACATAGCCCTGTCTGTTATACTTATTGAAGATTGATGAGCCAAACATTACTATACCTACTACTATAAGCGCAACCACAAGTACAGCTGCAACTATTATAGCGATAATCGCACCATTATTTGACTTGTTACCCGCATTCTGAACAGACTCAAATGCTGACTGTGCCTCGGCAACCGCTTCAGCAACCTCTTTGTCTGTTGCCTGACCTTCAAGCTCTACTGTTGCAGGCTCTTCATCTGCTGCATTTTCAAGCTCTACTGTTGCAGGCTCTTCATCTGCCGCATTTTCAAGCTCCACCGTTGCAGGCTCTTCATCTGCCGCATCAACAGCTTCCGCTGCTGTTTCTTCTGTTTCTTCTACATTCTGGGCAGTTGTTTCCTCGTTTTCTTCATTCAAATTCTTCTCGTCACTCACTGTTATAGCCTCCTCATATAATTATTATTCAGCTGCAGGCGCTTCCGTTGCTTCTTCAGCAGGAGCTTCTGTGGCTTCCGCTGCTGCATTTTGCTTTTCCTGCATAAGCTTTTCAAAGTCGCCGTAAGGCATATCAGGTGTCACTTCATCACCAAACTGTGCCTTTAACTGGTTAAAGGTTTCTTCGCCAAGTACAGATACTACCGGAACCTGCGGCAGGAAGTCTTTCCAAAGCGTATCCTTTGTAACCTTATCCTGAAGTCCTGTGCCGTTAATCATCTCATCTGCGTCCTGACCGTTATACTTTGCATAATTTTCAACAGTCATGTTGTCAAGCATTTCACTTTCCGCTGTGTCCTTCTTGATTGTATCGCCGAGTGAAAGACCGTACTGTGCAAGATAATCTTCAACGCTCATACCTGACTGCTTTGCAAGGTATTCAACTGTTGCTTCCTTTTCACCGCTTGTAATAGCCTTTTCTTCTATGCCCTCCGATATTTTACCGTATGTTGCATACACTCCTACAGCGATAAATGCTATGATAACAACAGCGATAATAACGTTTACCAATTTATCAGCCTGAGATGTCTTCTTTCCGCCTTCGTTCATAACCCCTATTCTCCTTTCATTTGTTAGTAAACATAAAAAGCGTATCCGCATTTTACATCATCTTATACAATATACCACTTACGCGCAAAAAAATCAATACATTTTTTATGAATTTTTTGTTACGGGTAACATTTGACTTATTTGCATTAAGATATTATAATATATGAAAAAACTTGTACGGAGAAGAAAATGAATTATACAGAGTCTTTAAACTTTATCCATTCAATACCGAAATTCCGCCGGCCGCTGGGAAATGCAAATCTTTCAAGGCTGCTTAAAGTGCTGGGAAATCCACAGAAAAAGCTGAAATTTATACACATAGCCGGCACGAACGGCAAAGGCTCCACCGCCGCCATGACCGCTGAAATACTAAGGCGCAGCGGCTACAGAACAGGACTTTTCACCTCGCCCTTTCTTGAAGTTTTCAATGACCGCATACGCATAAACGGTGAAAATATTTCAGATGATGAATTAGCCGACTGCACTACACGCGTAAAAAAAGCCATGGAGGAAAATAACGCGCCTGTGTCTGAATTTGCATTTGTAACGGCAGCTGCATTTTTATATTTTTATGAAAAAAATTGTGATTTTGTGGTGCTTGAGGTAGGCATGGGCGGAAAGCTTGACGCAACCAACGTGATTGACAAAAGCCTTGTCAGCGTCATATGCAAAATCGGTCTTGACCACACGCAGTATCTCGGCAATACCATAGAGGAAATCGCCCTTGAAAAATGCGGCATAATCCGTGAAAACGGCATTGCCGTTTCATACCCGAATGACGATGTAATAGATATAATAAAGCAATGCGCCGCAGACAAAAACACGCAGCTTATCATTGCGGACAAGCCTGAAATCACCGAAAACGGCTTTATATATAAAGGAAACGAATACGCGCTGTCGCTCAAGGGCGCATATCAGCCGCAGAATGCGGCGGTTGCGCTTGAAATAGTGAACGCGCTGCGTGAAAAAGGAATTGAAATATCCGAAAGCGCCGTACAAAAAGGGCTTGCGCATACACAGTGGGCAGCGCGGTTTGAGTTTGTCGCAGACAACGTAATAATTGACGGCGGACACAACATTGACGGCATACGCGCGTTAAAAAAATCTCTGCTTGCGTTAAACCGCGAAATTATTCTCGTCATGGCGATGATGGAGGACAAGGCATACGAGGAATGTATACGCGAAATAGCTCCGATTGCAAAAACGGTTGTTGCAACCGAGGTCAATATGCCGCGATGCCTTAAAGCGGAAAAACTTTCTGACATTGCAAGCAGTATGAATGTGCCTGTGATTGTAAATACTAATCCTCAGGACGCGCTCCGCACCGCGCTTGAAATTTCAGACGATGCGGCGGTATGCGTGTGCGGTTCGCTGTTCCTTGCAGGCGAAATCCGAAAAAATTTCCCGAAAACGAAAAATAATACTTGCAAATGACATTATTATGTGGTATACTACATGGTGGTATTTTTTGTACCGAAAAATTTTAATAAGGAGGCAATCGGTAGTGAAAGAAGGAATTCATCCTGATTACAAGCAGACTACCATTACCTGTGCTTGCGGCAATGTAATTGAAACAGGTTCAACAAAGGAAAATATCCAGGTTGAAATCTGCTCAAAGTGCCACCCATTCTTCACAGGTAAGCAGAAGCTTGTAGATACAGGCGGCAGAGTTGAAAAGTTCAACAGACGTTTCAACAGAACAACAAAGCAGAACTAATTTTTCTGCGTACACAATTTATTTTTTAGTTTATAAGTTGAACCCACAGCTTAGAAAACCGAATCACCAACGGTATCTCAGCATTGGGCGATGATTTATCATAGGAGGTGAAATCATGACAAAGGAAAGAAAGCAGCAGATTATTGCTGAATTTGCAACTCATGAAGGCGATACAGGTTCTCCGGAGGTACAGGTAGCACTTCTTACAGAGAGAATTAACCACCTTAACAATGAGCATCTTAATGTCCACAAAAAGGACCACCATTCAAGAAGAGGTCTTCTTATGATGGTTGGTAAAAGACGTGGTCTTATGAATTACCTTAAGAGTCAGGATATCGAAAGATACCGTGCTCTTGTAGCTAAGCTTGGTCTTAGAAAGTAATTTTATATTGTTTATAAGGCAAACGGGGATTTTTCCCTGTTTGCCTATATATATTTTATGGAGAAATGTCATTAGCACATAAACAGAGCGGTAAA
>CAMCPC010000053.1 GCA_945876665.1 uncultured Oscillospiraceae bacterium | reverse complement strand
AATATATCAACAATAATCATATGGTACAGATACAGTCCGTAGGACAAATCAAACTTAAATCTGATTTTACCGAAGCTGTAACCTATGCCGATTGTCAGCATACACAGCAGAAGAACCTGTATCATGTCCTGATACTCGCCCACGCGTACACCGAATTTTTCGCAGTACAGCGCACGGATAATGAACAATACTATGCAAAGTATCTTTGTCCGCGCCAGTATAGGCACAATTTTTTCGCGATAGCGGTACATGAACCAGCCTGCAAAATACATATAGAAATACGGCAGACAGGAATGTGACACGATTATTTTCCCCGTTTCGGGCAGAATTTCCTGCAAATACGGCACAGCAAGGTTAAACACCAATGACAGCGCCAACACCAAAATCCATACCCACAGTCTTCTGTTTTTTATAAAACGATATATTACCGCCGTTATAATATAAAACTGAACAGTAAATATCATTGTCCATAAATTTGCCTGAAAGTTTCCGATACCAAAATTGCTTATAAAATCAGGCTGCGGCAAATCCCGTATAAACACAAGCTGTCCTGCAAACCATGTTACAAAGGTTTTATTCAGCGTAAACCCGCAGAAAAGAGCCGCCACAATAATTCCTACTATAATACATACCCACATTGACGGAATAATCCTGAGCACGCGCTTTTTCAGAAATTCCCATACTCCCCTGCTGCGTTCCATTGAAGCAGGCACAAGGAATCCGCTGATGCAGAACAGCACTACAACGCCGTTCCACCAGTCGAATATGTGTGAAACCTCCTGCAAGCGCACATGTCGCATTATGTGCAGCGTCATTACATAAAATGCACTGTACAATCTTAAAAGGTCAAAGCAGTTGTTTGCAAATTCATATTTAACCTGTTTCTTTAATTCTTCCATTTATTCGCCCCCTTTTTGTCGGATAACCTTATTATATGTCATAAAATAGTATAAGTCAAGTCAGCAAAATCAATACAAAATCTATGTATAGCAATACAGAAAAATTAAAATGAAAGTTGAGATTTCAAGAGTTTAAAAGAGAAAAAAAGAGAAAACGAGAGATTACCATTTAATTTTTTAAAAAAATATAAAAAAGTGTTGACAATGGTTCAAAAAGGTAGTAAAATAGCCGTTGTGAGTTAAAGCATGGACTTTAACAGGTTTAATATTAAGTATAGGAGGAACACTACTATGAATTCAAGCTATTTGCAGAAGCCACAAGACGTTGAAAGAAAGTGGTACGTTGTTGACGCAGCAAACAAGCCTCTTGGCCGTGTTGCAGCAACAGTTGCAAGCATATTAAGAGGTAAGCACTTACCTACATTCACACCAAACGTAGATTGCGGTGACCACGTTATCGTTATCAACGCTGATAAGATTGTCCTTACAGGAAACAAGCTTAATCAGAAGATTCGTTACTACCACACAGGCTGGGTAGGCGGAATTAAGGAAATCCACTACGACAAGCTTATGGCAGAAAATCCTGAAAAGGCTGTTATGTATGCAGTAAACGGAATGCTTCCGAACAACACACTTGGAAGAAAGGCTCTTACAAGACTACGTGTTTATAAGGGCGAGGAACACGAGCATCAGGCTCAGAACCCAATCGCATGGACAGGCGAAATAAAGTAAGGAGGACAATATAATGGCAAAAGAACAATACTACGGTACAGGTAGAAGAAAGTCTTCTGTTGCAAGAGTTCGTCTTGTTCCGGGCAACGGAAGCATTACAATAAACGGCAGATCAATTGATGATTATTTTGGTCTTGAAACATTGAAGCTAATCGTTCGTCAGCCGCTTGAGCTTACAAAGACAACAGATAAGTTCGACGTAATCGCAAAGGTTGAGGGCGGCGGCTTTACAGGTCAGGCAGGCGCAATCCGTCACGGTATTTCAAGAGCGCTTCTTGAAGTTGACACAGACGCTTACAGAGCTGATCTTAAGGCAGCAGGCTTCCTTACAAGAGACTCAAGAATGAAGGAAAGAAAGAAGTACGGTCTAAAGGCCGCTCGTCGTGCTCCACAGTTCTCAAAGAGATAATTGTATTACAGATTATACACAAAAACCGACTGCAATCGCAGTCGGTTTCTTTTTTTACTATTTAGAAATTAAATACCTTAACAAGTCCGTCAGAAGAATTTTCATCCATTACAAACTCTCTTACTTCAACTGTCATAGGTGATTTATCTCTGAGTTTAAACGCCTTCTGTACAGTTATCGTATCACCGGGTTCTACATTCTCGGACATTGACAGCAGTTCAACCCCTTCAACCCCACTGACAACAGCCGGCGGCAGCTTACCGTCATTCTGATACGCTTCAACATTAAGCTTACCTGTGAACGGCATCGCCTGATTGCCGTTATTCTTATATATGAAGGAAACCACGGCAACATCCTCATCCTCATAGCTTATAAGCTTGGCATCCTCGATTGTCACCTCGACATCGCCCAAATCGCCCTTATATTCCTTCTTATCAGAATCCGATGTGGCTGCCTCGCCCTCAACTTTTTCCATATCTACCTGTTCGGAATAAACAACATCTTCACCGCTTTTCTGTGTGCCGTTGTTCTCATAAGCACCTGACGCGTCTGTCTGCTGTGTGTTATTCTGTGAAGTACCTGTATTATTTGTTTTCTGACCGCAGCCTGCCGCTGACATAGCAAGTATCAAAGCCGCAGTTATAATAATTAATCTCTTTTTCATAATAAAATTCCTTTCCTATTTACTTTCCCTTCTGTAGAAGCTTCACACATATACTAACACAGAGATTTTCAAAAATCAAGTATATATAAAAAAATTCACAATCTATTCACATTGACATAACACTCTTTCCGATATATAATTAATAATTGGGAGTGATATTATGAATAAAATCAAAGCATGTATATTTGACCTTGACGGAACGCTTACGGACACAATACGCGCCATCGCACATTTCGGCAATATGGCGCTTGCAGCATACGGAATGAGTGCAATTCCTGTTGAGGACTACAAAATATATGTCGGTGACGGGCGCGACAAGCTTATTCACAGAATACTGAGCGTCCACAATGCCGACACACCTGAAATGTTTGAAAATGTACGCGACGTTTACGACGAGAATTACGAAAAGGACTACCTTTACGATACCGACGCCTATGACGGCATACGTGAGCTTCTTGCAGCGCTTAAAAATAAGGGCATAAAAATTGCAGTCTGCTCCAATAAGCCGGACAATGTGGTACACTTTGTGACGGACACTATATTCGGTAAAGACTATTTCGACACTGTATGCGGTGTCATTGACGGTATGCCCACAAAGCCGAATCCTTACACGGCATTGAAAATCGCCGAAAATCTCGGTGCGCAGCCTGATGAATGTCTTTTCCTCGGTGACACAAACGTGGACATATTTACCGCAAAAAATGCCGGTATGACATCTGTCGGAGTGCTGTGGGGTTTCCGCACAAGGACGGAGCTTGTGCAGGCGGGCGCGGACTATATTGTGGAAAATCCGCACGTAATACTACAGCTGATAAACTAAACTTAGGGAGAATTTATATGAGAACAAGCGGAATTTTATTACACATATCATCACTGCCGTCAGAATACGGCATCGGAACAACGGGAAAGGAAGCATACAAATTTGTAGACTTTCTTAAAGCTGCAAAGCAGAGCTGCTGGCAGATACTGCCCATAGGACCTACAAGCTACGGTGACTCACCGTATCAGTCATTTTCGACCAATGCAGGCAATCCGTACTTTATTGACCTTGATATTCTTTGCGAGGAGGGGCTTTTGAAAAAGGCTGATTATTCAAAGCTTAAATGGGGCAAAAACAGCAAAAATGTCGACTACGAAATCATTTACAATAATCGTTTCAAGGTGCTCAGAAAGGCATTTAACCGTTTTAAAAAGGGTGATTTAACCGAGTTTAACGAATTTTTGCAGAAAAACGAAAAATGGATTTCAAATTACGCGCTGTTCATGAGTATAAAGGACGCAAATGGCGGCAAGTCATGGCTTGAATGGGACGAGGGGTTAAGAAAACGCGACTCACATTCGCTGTGGGAATTTAAGTCTGAACATGAAGATGACGTGATGTTCTGGGAGTTTTTGCAGTTTAAATTCTTTGAGCAATGGAACAAGCTGAAAGAGTACGCAAACGAAAACGGTATTTCTATAATCGGTGACATCCCGATTTACGTTGCACTTGACAGCGCCGATGTATGGGTATATCCCGATTTGTTTGAGCTGGACGAGGATTTAATGCCTACCGCCGTTGCAGGCTGCCCGCCCGACGCATTCTCCCCTACAGGTCAGCTTTGGGGCAATCCCATTTACAACTGGGAACGTCATAAGGAATTTGGCTACAATTGGTGGATTGACAGAATACAAGCGGCAACCACGCTTTACGACATAGTGCGCATTGACCATTTCCGCGGCTTTGAGGGATATTATTCAATCCCCTACGGCGACAAAACCGCCGAAAACGGCAAATGGCGCAAAGGCCCAGGCATGGATTTATTTAATGCGGTCAAAGAAGAGCTTGGTGAGCTGCCGATTATCGCGGAGGATTTAGGCTTCCTTACAGAGGATGTACACAAAATGCTTAAAGATTCGGGATTCCCCGGTATGAAGGTGCTTGAATTCGCCTTTGATCCGCGTGAGGAAAGCAATTACCTGCCGCACACATACACTTCAAACAGCGTTGTGTATGTGGGAACACACGATAATAACACTATTCTTGGCTGGATAGAGGAGCTTGACAAGGACACTCTTGATTTCTGCAAAAAGTATCTTGACACAGAGGGCGATATTTTATGGAAGCTGATTAAAACCGCTATGGCAAGCGTCAGCGACACCGCAATTATACAGATGCAGGACTATCTGGAGCTTGGCAGCGAGGGCAGAATGAATACTCCGTCCATACTTGGCGGCAACTGGCAGTGGCGCATGGGTAAGCGTGATGCAACAAAGAAGCTTGCTGCAAAGATTGCCGATATTACACGTACATACGGCAGATGTGAGAGATAACAAAAAGGGACTGTTGCTTTTAGCAATAGTCCCTATGCTCTTTTTAACGCGATAGTTCCTTTTTTACTACTACGTTTTTCCCCTTTGTTTTTCCCTTATATAAAAGACGGTCAGCCTTTTCAATCAGATCAATTACCTTCTCCTCCGCATTTCTCTGATACATTCCGAAGGTCATTGTAACCTTTGAAGTAACATTCTCATAACAGAAATCATATTCCGAAATTGTTTTTCTCAGCTGCTCTATCTTATCATATACTTCCTCAAAAGGAATATCATAAACCGTAAGAAGAATTTCTTCTCCTCCCCACCTACATATATCTGCTTTTTCAGACTCAAAAAATCCTCGCATTATTTCCGCAATCTTCTGTAAAACATAATCTCCGTAAATATGACCATACGTATCATTTATTACCTTGAAATCATCTATATCCCCTATACATACCGTCATGGCATACTTTTCCTTATTCGTTTCAACTCTCTTTAAAAACAAATATCTGCTTTGCAGGCCTGTAAGCTGATCATAATTTGCAAGCTTTGTCAGAGCTTTGTTTTCATCTGTCAGTCTTTTTCTTGTTACAGCCGCAGATACGTCTGATAAAAATGCGCTTACCAGCATTATACCAAAAACTACGCAGGCATTATACAGCTTCAGAAATATCACTGCAGCATCTCGCATTGCCGGCGCGGCGGCATAGAATTGCTCAAACAGCTCAAGGATAACGTACAAAATAATTTCCGCTATCGAAAAGATATACGGGATTGATTTATGCCTGTACGGACAAAAATACACAAGGGACGCTATCGCCAGAAGATACATTTTCATATTCACTCCCGCAGCACCTGTCAGCGTGCATACAATCACAAAAAGGGATACTTCCGCATGAACCGCCGTCACCCCAAAACGATAAAAGCCCTTTTTAATCGCAAACAACATCATTATGTAAAAAAAGACACTGAATATATTATAATACATAGGAAGCATCAGCGAAAGGAATCCGAAAATAAATATATACGATATATGTATTATCATCGAAAAAATAACAACCTTCGCATATATACCACTTATGTATTTTTCACCTAAAATTTTCATATTAATATAAGCCTTTCCTCTATATTAGGATACTTTTTACTATTATATAATTTTTTATACATTTAATCAAGAGTAATTTGTAAAAATGGCACAAAAAAAAGACAGATTAGCAATAATCTGTCTTTTTTAGCAAAATTAAAATTAAAGAGCAGACTTAGCTGTTTCAACAAGCTTTGCGAAAGCAGCACTGTCAGCGATAGCGATTTCTGAAAGAACCTTTCTGTTAAGGTCAATACCTGACTTCTTAAGACCGTTCATGAATGTTGAGTAGTTCATGCCGTTCATCTTGCATGCAGCAGAAATTCTTGCAATCCAAAGACGACGGAAATCTCTCTTCTTTCTTTTTCTGCCCACATAAGCATTCTGCATTGAACGCATAACAGCCTGATTGGCAACTCTGAACTGCTTACTTTCAGCACCTCTGAAGCCCTTAGCAAGCTTTAATACTCTCTTATGTCTTTTTCTTGTATTTAATGCACCTTTTACTCTTGCCATTAGTTTTTCTACCTCTCTTTCGAATTATTTGTAAGGAATTAGCTTCTTGATAACTGCTGCATTAGCCTTTGAGCAGTAAGCCTGTTTTCTCAGATGTCTTTTTCTCTTAGTAGTCTTCTTGTTCAGAATATGTCTTCTGAACGCCTTGTTCATCTTAACCTTACCATTCTTTGTAACGTTAAATCTCTTAGCAGCGCCTCTGTGTGTCTTTATCTTAGTCTTAGGCATAGCTTTAACACTCCTTCCGAATTTAAAAATTGTCTATTATGATAGCGGTGCAAGAAACATTGTCATGTTTCTGCCCTCAAGCTTAGCAGCCTTTTCAATGCTGCCTGCTTCCTTTGCCTGCTCGGCAAACTTTTCAAGCAAGGTATAACCAATCTGCGAATGACTTACCTCACGGCCGCGGAAACGGACAATTACCTTTACCTTATCGCCCTTTTTAAGGAACTTGATTGCGTGGTTGCACTTCGTATTGAAATCATTTGTATCAATCGACGGTGACAGCTGAACCTCTTTGATATTTATAACCTTCTGGTTCTTTCTGTTTTCCTTTTCACGCTTGTTAAGCTCGAACTTATACTTTCCGTAGTCCATAATTTTGCATACAGGCGGCTTTGCCTGCGGCGCAATTTTGACCAAATCCATTCCCTTTTCGTATGCGATGTCCTGTGCTTCCTTTGCGCTCATCAGACCAAGCTGTTCGCCGTCTGCTGATACAACACGAATTTCAGCATCGCGGATTTGTTCGTTAATCTGCAAATCATTCTTACTAATGGTTAATCCCTCCCTTAAAACACAAAAAAACGGCTGCAAAACACACCCGTAACACACTTCTGTCCCATAAGACAGCTTATGTATTTACCGCAAAGCCTTCGCCGTACGGTGAGAACGGATTGTTCTGCTTGTTTTCATTTCTGATATATTATACCAGATGAATACTAACTTGTCAAGTATTTTTTTGATTATTTTTATGATAAATTATTGTTTATCGGCGTAACCGATGGCGTGCGTTCGTAGGAGCGGATATTATCCGCCCGAATTGAAATGTGTACGGCGGGCGGCTGATAGCCGCC
>CAMCPC010000052.1 GCA_945876665.1 uncultured Oscillospiraceae bacterium | reverse complement strand
AGATGTTTCAGAAATAAAAGATAAGGTTCTGAGTAAATATCTGATGTGATGCTGCATTAGCAGCATCACATCAAAAAAACTCCCTATCGGGAGTTTTTTTGATGGTTATTTTTTTATTAATACATTCCGCCCATGCCCGGATCCATAGCAGGAGCTGCTGCGGGAGGCTCAGGAATATCTGTTACAAGGCTTTCTGTTGTAAGCACCATTGACGCAACAGATGCGGCATTTTGAAGTGCGCTTCTTGTAACCTTAACCGGGTCAACAATACCTGCTGAAATCATATCAACATATTCCTCTGTAAGAGCGTTGTAGCCCTTGCCTGTGTCGCATGACTTAACCTTATCAACAATTACGCTGCCCTCAAGACCTGCATTCTTTGCAATCTGCCATGCAGGCTCTTCAAGCGCCTTAAGCACAATCGCAACACCTGTCTTTTCGTCGCCCTCTGTTTCGTCAAGAAGTGCTGCGACTGTCGGAATTACGTCAATATAGCTTGTTCCGCCGCCTGCAACGATACCCTCTTCAACGGCTGCCTTTGTAGCAGCAAGAGCGTCCTCAATTCTCAGCTTCATTTCCTTCATTTCTGTTTCTGTAGCTGCACCGACCTTAACTACGGCAACACCGCCTGCCAATTTAGCAAGTCTTTCCTGCAGCTTTTCTCTGTCAAATTCAGACGTTGAAGCCTCAAGCTCACGTCTTATCTGACCAACTCTGTCAGCGATAGCCTGCTTGTCACCGCCGCCGTCAACGATTACTGTAAGTTCCTTCTGAATCTTAATCTGTCTTGCTGTACCAAGCTGTGAAAGCTGTGTATCCTTAAGCTCAAGTCCAAGCTCCTCGCTGATTACCTGTCCGCCTGTAAGGATTGCGATGTCCTGAAGCATTTCCTTACGTCTGTCACCGAAGCCCGGTGCCTTTACAGGCACGCATACAAATGTGCCGCGAAGCTTATTTACGATAAGTGTTGAAAGTGCTTCACCCTCAACATCCTCTGCAATGATAACCAGCTTTCTTCCTGCCTGCATTACCTGCTCAAGAAGCGGAAGAATTTCCTGTATGTTTGAAATCTTCTTATCTGTAATCAGAATGTATGGGTCGTCAAGAACGGCTTCCATCTTTTCTGTGTCTGTCACCATGTAAGGTGTGATATAGCCTCTGTCAAACTGCATACCTTCAACGATTTCCGAATATGTTTCAGCTGTCTTTGATTCCTCAACCGTGATAACACCGTCTGCCGTTACCTTTTCCATAGCCTCGGCAATCAATTCACCGATTTCCTCATTTGCTGCTGATACTGCGGCAACTCTTGCAATGTCCTCCTTGCCCTGTACCTGCTTTGCTGTTGCAAGCAGCTTTTCAACTGCTGTGTCAACTGCCTTCTGAATACCCTTTCTTACAATCATCGGGTTTGCGCCTGCGGCAACATTCTTAAGTCCCTCGCGTACAAGTGCCTGCGCAAGAAGTGTAGCTGTTGTTGTACCGTCGCCTGCAACATCGTTTGTCTTTGTTGCAACCTCCTTTACAAGCTGCGCACCCATGTTTTCAAACGGATCCTCAAGCTCAATTTCCTTTGCTATTGTAACACCGTCATTTGTGATAAGCGGTGCGCCGAACTTTTTGTCAAGTACGACGTTTCTGCCCTTTGGGCCAAGTGTAATCTTTACTGTATCAGCAAGCTGATTGATTCCGCTCTCAAGCGCGTGTCTTGCGTCCTGTCCATATTTAATCTGTTTAGCCATTGTTAAAACCTCCTACAAAATTATTCTACTATTGCAAGTATATCACTCTGACGAAGGATTGTGTATTCCTCACCGTCAACCTTTACCTCTGTACCTGCGTATTTTGACATAAGTACCTTATCTCCAACGGAAACTTCCATTTTAATTTCCTTTCCGTCTACCATTCCGCCGGGACCTACTGCAACAATTTCAGCCACCTGCGGCTTTTCCTGTGCCTTTGAAGTAAGGATGATACCGCTCTTTGTGGTTTCCTCAGCTTCAAGCATTTTCAAAACTACTCTGTCTGCTAATGGTTTAATATTCATTTATATGACCTCCTATAATTTTAGTCTGTTTTATTGTTAGCACTCAACCTCATCGAGTGCTAACAGTGCTATTATGTGCTTTTTTACGCTATTGTGCAAAGTCGGTTTTTTTAATTTTTTACCATATTCTCTCTCATTTTCATCATTTTTCTTTATTTTCCTCTTGTTATCTCACTTTTCACGTTTTAACAATTTGTTCATAAACTTTAAATTTCGCCTTAACTTACAAAATTTTCGAACATCTGCTGCGCACCTTCAAGGCGTTCAAATTCAACACCTTTACGTAATTCTTCAATGTCCTCCTTCGGGAACACACTTTCGCTTATTTCCTCACTTGTTATAACCGTCTTTTCATCTCCTATACACCTGTATATCTTCAAAACACCATCCTCCGCTATAACCTTATACACAGGATTTTTCACTTCTGAATCTGCGTTTGCCGCGACAGCATTCATCGTAGGCATCGGCGTACTTGTATTATTCTCCTTTGCTCCTATCTTCCCCAAGGCATAGCCGCCCGAGAAAAACAGTGCCACAAGTAATACGTATGATGAAATTATTAGCGTATTCTTCAAATTTTTCATAATATTTCCTCCTCATATAATTTTATATGATTATGCCCTTTTTACTGTGCTTTTATTCATATTAACAGCACAAAAAATAAAGGTTGCAAATTTATACATTTTAGGATATAATGAATATGTATAAATATCTTTACAGATAAGGAGGATATATTATGGCAAATAACAACGGAAGAAACAGCCGAAACTCCAGATATTCGTCCAACGATGATTTTAATTGGGAAGAATATGATATGATAACCTCCCGCCCGTCAGACGTTCCAAGACGCCGCAGGCAGGGAGCATCAAGTCAGCGTTCACGCAATACCGGCAGCCAGCAGCGTTATGCTCAGCCTCAGCGTTCTGCGTCACAGATGCGCAGTTCTAATACCGCACCTTCAAGACGGCGCGCGTCAAATGCGCCGCGCAAACGCAAAAAGCAGCTTACAGAAAAGCAGATACAGTTCAGACGCCGTCTGAAGCTTACAGTATTTGCTGTAGTATTTATATGCTCAGTTATTATTGCAGGTATGTCGGTCGGAATGTATGCGGCAGTTTCCCGTGAAATTAAGGATATGAATATCCAGACACTCGCACTGAATTATTCTTCTTTCATATATTATGAGGATGAAAGCGGCAATCCGCAGGAGCTTGAACAGATACAGTCGGATTTCAACCGCATATGGATTGACTCTTCACAGATACCGCAGGTTATGAAGGATGCTATCGTTTCCATCGAGGATGAGCGTTTCTATAAGCACCACGGTGTGGATTTAAAGAGAACACTCGGTGCCACAGGCAAATGGGTGCTTGCCAAGATGGGCATAGGTGATGCCAGCTACGGCGGAAGTACCATAACTCAGCAGGTTATAAAGAACATTACAAACGAAAAGGAAAATACTCCTTCGCGTAAAATCAAGGAAATGATGCGTGCCATCGCACTTGAAAAGCAGCTTTCAAAGGATGAGATACTTACAATGTATCTTAACATAGTATACTTTGCAAACAACTGCAACGGTGTTGAAGCGGCTGCAAACACATATTTCAACAAGGACGCTGCAGAGCTTACTCTTGCCGAGGCAGCCTCTATTGCCGGAATAACGCAGTTCCCTTCAGAATATGACCCGTTTGTTCATCCGGATAAGAATATAGAAAAAAGAAATCTTGTCTTGGGCAAAATGCGCGAGCTTGGATATATCACAGACGCTGACTATGCTCAAGCAGCAGGCAGCGACCTGAAAGTGAGCAACGCGCACAAAGAAAACAGAGGTAAAATCACTTCTTACTTTGTAGACCAGGTAGTAAATGATGTTATCAACGACCTCGTCGAACAGAAGGGTTATTCGACAGACTTCGCAACGCAGCAGGTATACAACGGCGGTCTTAAGATTTATGCGACGATTGACCCTGAGATACAGAATATCATGGAGGATATTTTCACAAACACTGCTAATTTCCCACGCACAGGCAAGGGCGGTCAGTCTGCTATGGTTATAATCGACCCATACACAGGTAAGGTTAAGGGGCTTATAGGCGGACTTGGCGAAAAGAAAGACATACGCGGATGGAACAGAGCAACACAGTCAAAAAGACAGCCCGGTTCTTCAATTAAACCATTATCAGTTTACGGGCCTGCCATTGACACAGGAAAAATAACCGAAGTAACTACCATCACTGACGAGGAAATAACAATCGGCAACGATAAGTGGAAACCAAAGAATTCATACAATGACTTCCTCGGTGATATGACTGTTAAGGAAGCAGTCGCAAGATCCGCAAACATACCTGCCGTAAAGGTACTTGATATGGTTGGTGTTTCCACCTCATACGGATATTTACAGAACAAATTCCATATTACCACACTTGACGACAAAGACAAAAACTACAGTTCTCTTGCCCTTGGCGGTCTTACACAGGGTGTTACAGTTGAGGAAATGGCTGCCGCATACGGCACATTCGTAAACAGCGGCAAGTACATCAAGCCTCACACATACACACAGGTTATGGACTCAACCGGTCAGGTAATTTTACAGAACACAGCAAATTCTACACAGGCAATCAGTGCCGCGTCAGCATTTATAACGGCAGACCTGCTTTCAGGAGTTGTAAACAGCCCTATAGGTACAGGTAAGGGCGCAAAGCTTGACTGCGGAATTTCAACCTACGGCAAAACAGGTACAACTGATGACGACTGCGATAAATGGTTCGTCGGATTTACACCGTATTACGTAGGCGCATGCTGGTACGGATTTGATACACCGGCTTCAATTTCTGCGGCCGGCGTTTCAGGTAATCCTACCGTTACGGCATGGAATCTTGTAATGGAAAGAATACACAGCCGTCTTAACAAAAAAGAGCTTACAAAGCCGAACAACGTAGTAGAAGCACAGGTATGCGAATATTCGGGAATGCTTGCAACAGAAACGTGTCCTACCACAAAGGGATATTTTGTTGAGGGTACTCAGCCGAAAAACTTCTGTGACGCGTCACATGCAAGCAGAAAGACAAACGCGTCACCTTCACCATCCCCATCGGTTACACCTTCCGCAGCGCCGACTATCACAACAGCTCCTGTTCCTACGATGAATACTCCTGTAAACAACAGCGGAACAAACGGAAATACAGGAAACAATTCCCCGTCGTCCGGCAACAGCACATCAAGCGGTACAGGCAGCAGCACAGGCGGAAATGTCAGCAGCGAAAGCAGCGGCACAAGCAGCAGCACATCAAACGGCAGTGAAAGCAATGGTTCCGGCGGCGGCGATGAATCCGGCGGCGAAAGCGGCGGTACAGGCAGCGGCGAAAGCGGTGCCGGAACGGAAGAAACGGAATAATTTAATATAAAAATATGACATGCGATTGCATGTCATATTTTTATACATCAAAAAACGGCACTTTTTGGAAGTGCCGTTTTTTATTACTGATTTTATTTAGCCATTCAGTTCCTTATCAATTGCTTCTGCCGCAGCCTTACCTGCGCCCATTGCAAGGATAACCGTTGCTGCGCCTGTAACAACGTCACCACCTGCGTATACGTGGTCTTTTGATGTCTTGCCTGTAGCTTCGTCAGCTATAATACAGCCTCGATTATTTGTGTCAAGACCCTTTGTTGTCTTTCTGATAAGCGGATTAGGTGTCTGACCGATAGCAACAACTACTGTGTCAATATCAAGCACTTCCTCGCTGCCCTCGATTGGTACAGGACGTCTTCTGCCGCTTGCGTCAGGCTCGCCAAGCTCCATCTTGATAACCTCCATGCCTGTTACCCAGCCGTCCTCGTTGCCGATGAACTTTGTCGGGTTCTGAAGAAGCTTGAACTCTATGCCCTCTTCCTCTGCATGGTGAACCTCCTCTGCTCTTGCAGGAAGCTCCTCCTTACCACGTCTGTATACGATATATACATTTTCTGCACCAAGACGCTTTGCCGATCTTGCCGCGTCCATAGCAACGTTACCGCCGCCAAGAACTGCCACATTCTTACCTACATAAACAGGTGTATCGTATTCAGGGAACTTATAACCCTTCATAAGATTAATTCTTGTAAGGAACTCGTTTGCGCTGTAAACGCCGTTAAGGCTCTCGCCCTCAAGTCCCATGAATGACGGAAGTCCCGCGCCTGAGCCTATGTATACTGCGTCATAACCCATTTCGTCAAACAGCTCGTCAACCATGATTGTCTTACCGATGATTACGTTCGTCTGAATATCAACGCCCATAGCCTTAAGGTTTGAAATTTCCTTCTGAACTATATCCTTAGGAAGTCTGAATTCCGGAATACCATACATAAGCACGCCGCCTGCTGTGTGGAATGCTTCGTAAACAGTTACCTTGTAGCCTCTCTTTGCAAGGTCGCCCGCAACTGTAAGTCCTGATGGACCTGAACCTACTACAGCAACCTTCTTGCCGTTCGGAGCAGGAACTTCAATCTTTTCCTCTACGTTCTTCATGTGCCAGTCAGCAACAAATCTCTCAAGTCTGCCTATGCCGACACTCTCGTGCTTTATACCTCTTACGCACTTTGATTCACACTGCTTCTCCTGCGGACATACTCTGCCGCATACAGCCGGAAGCGCGTTTGTTTCCTTAATCTTCTGATAAGCCTTTTCAAATTCTCCCTCTGCAATAAATGCGATAAACTCAGGAATCTTGACGCTTACAGGACAACCCTGCATACACGGCTTATGCTTACAGTTAAGGCATCTCTGTGCCTCGTCTATAGCCATTTCCTCTGTGTAACCTGTTGTTACCTCAAGGAAGTTCTTGTTTCTTACATTAGGACATTGCTCCGGCATCGGATTTTTGTCCGCTCTCATATTAGGCATATTTCCAATCCTCCCTTTATCAATCTGCTGTATTGGTTCTGCCGATTCTGCAGTGACCTTCCGCGCATGATTTTGCTTCATATCCCTTGAACATTGCTCCGCGCTTCATGGCGCTGTCCCAGTCAATCTTATGACCGTCAAAGTCAGGACCGTCTACGCAAGCGAACTTTGTTTCGCCGCCGACTGTTACACGACAGCCGCCGCACATGCCTGTACCGTCAATCATTACAGGGTTCATTGAAACCGTTGTAGGAATATCATACTTTTCAGTAAGCTTACATACAAACTTCATCATTACAAGCGGTCCGATTGCGATAACCTCGTCAAACTTCTCGCCCGCCTCGATTTCCTTCTGAAGCATATCAGTAACAAAGCCCTGATTTCCGTTTGAGCCATCGTCTGTGGCAACGATAAGCTTGTTTGAAACCAGCTTTAGTTCATCCTCAAGGATAATCAAATCCTTGCTTCTGAATCCCGTGATAACCGTTACGTCCGCGCCAAGGCTATGTAACTTCTTTGCCTGCGGGTAAGCAATAGCTGTACCAAGTCCGCCACCTATTACTGCGACCTTCTTGATACCCTCAAGCGGTGTAGGCATTCCCAAAGGTCCTGCAAAGTCAAGAAGCTCTTCGCCCGCTTCAACCTGTGCAAGGTCTTTTGTCGTCTTACCTACAATCTGAACAATTATTGTAACTGTTCCCTTTTCCCTGTCAAAATCTGCGATTGTGAAAGGTACTCTCTCGCCGTACTCGTCAATTCTCAAAATGATGAACTGACCCGGCTCTGCTTTCTTCGCGATCAGCGGAGCTTCAACCTCCATTAAAAAGATCTGCGGATTAAGCACTT